>DASZRO010000073.1 GCA_035550055.1 Mycobacteriales bacterium
AGGGCGTCATATAGCGGTCGCCCCTGACTGGAAGGCAACACCTTGCTCATTGCACAGCGCCCCACGCTGACCGAGGAGCCGATCGACGACAGTCGTTCGCGCTTCGTCATCGAGCCGCTCGAGCCCGGCTTCGGCTACACGCTCGGCAACTCGCTTCGCCGTACCTTGCTCTCGTCGATCCCGGGCGCGGCCGTCACGTCGCTGCGGATCGCCGACGTCCTCCACGAGTTCTCGACCGTGGCCGGCGTCAAGGAAGACGTCACCGACCTCATCCTCAACATCAAGAACCTCGTCGTCTCCAGCGAGCACGACGAGCCGGTCGTGATGTACCTGCGCAAGCAGGGCCCCGGCGCGGTCACCGCGGCCGACATCGCACCGCCGGCCGGTGTCGAGATCCACAACCCGGACCTGCACATCGCGACGCTGAACGCGAAGGGCAAGCTCGAGATCGAGTTCACCGTCGAGCGCGGTCGCGGCTACGTCTCCGCGGTGCAGAACAAGCAGCCCGGCCAGCCGATCGGCGTCATCCCGATCGACTCGATCTACTCGCCGGTCCTCAAGGTGACCTACAAGGTCGAGGCCACCCGAGTCGAGCAGCGCACCGACTTCGACCGGCTCGTGGTCGACGTCGAGACGAAGTCCTCGATCACGCCGCGTACGGCGATGGCGTCGGCCGGCCACACCCTGGTCGAGCTGTTCGGCCTGGCCCGCGAGCTCGACGAGAACGCCGAGGGTGTCGAGATCGGCCCGTCGCCGACCGACGCGCAGCTCATGGCCGACCTCGCACTGCCGATCGAGGAGCTCGACCTCACCGTCCGCTCCTACAACTGCCTCAAGCGCGAGGGCATCCACACCGTCGGCGAGCTGGTGTCGCGTTCCGAAGCCGACCTCATGGACATTCGCAACTTCGGCCAGAAGTCGATCGACGAGGTCAAGGGCAAGCTCGCCGGTCTCGGGCTCGCGCTCAAGGACAGCCCTCCTGGGTTCGACCCGAGCGCGGTCGTCACGACCTATGACCCGGGCTACGAGGACGGCGACGCCGGCTTCGCCGAGACCGAGCAGTACTAATACCCCACGAACTTTTCTCCCTCCGCTCGAAAACTCCGCGGGGGCCCCGAGAAAAGACAACAAGGAGTACGTAGCGATGCCCACACCTACCAAGGGACCGCGGCTCGGCGGTAGCCCGCAGCACGAGCGGCTGTTGCTGGCGAACCTCGCCACCTCGCTGTTCGAGCACGGGCGGATCACGACCACGCTGGCAAAGGCGAAGCGACTCCAGCCGCTGGCCGAGCGGATGGTGACCTTCGCCAAGAAGGGCGACATCCACGCCCGTCGCCAGGTGCTCAGCGTCGTGCGGGACAAGTCCGTCGTGCACACGTTGTTCGCCGAGATCGGCCCGGCGTTCGCCCAGCGTGCGGGCGGCTACACCCGTATCACCAAGCTCGGTCCGCGCAAGGGTGACAACGCCGCCATGGCGGTCATCGAGCTGGTCGAGTCGCAGACCGTCGGACAGCAGGCCGTCGCCGAGGCGGAGGCCGCGCGCGGCACTCGCTTCGCCCGACGTCGCCGGCCGACCGGCGCGACCGCCGAGGCGGCCGCAGAGCTCGCTGCGGAGTCGCCGACCGCTGCCGCGGTGGCCGCTGAGGCCGCTGAGGCCGCTGCCGACGACGCCGACGACGCCGGTCTCGACGTCCTGAACGACGACGCGGAGGCCGAGGCTGAGGTCGAAGCGCCCGAGGCCGAAGCGGCTGAGGTCGACGCCGTCGAGGCTGAGGCGCCGCAGGTCGAGGCGGAGCAGGCAGAGGCGGAGCAGGTCGAGGCAGAGCAGGCCGAGGCGCCGGCTGAGGACGGCGAGCCGACCGAGCCCGAGGCGTCCGCCGAGGAGTGAGCACGTCGTACGACGCCGACGAGCCCGCCACCCCTTCGGGGGACGGCGGGCTCGTCCGTCTGCGGCTCGATCTGCGTTACGACGGGACGGACTTCGCCGGGTGGGCGCGTCAGCCGGGGCAGCGCACGGTGCAGGAGACGGTCGAGGCGGCGCTGGCTCGAGTGCTGCGGCTGCCGGACCCCCCGCGGCTGACCGTTGCGGGGCGCACCGACGCCGGGGTTCACGCGATCGGCCAGGTCGCCCATGTCGATCTTGTCGACGCGCCGGAGGTGACCGGGCTGGCCCGGCGCCTCGCCGGCGTCCTGCCCGCTGATGTCGCGGTGACCGGCGTGAGCCTTCCCGCCGCCGGGTTCGACGCGCGGTTCGCCGCCACCGGCCGGCACTATCGCTACCGGATGACCGACGGCCGGCCGAACCCGCTGCGCCGTCGTGACACGGTCTTTTGGCATCGTGTCCTCGACGTGGCAACCATGCGGGAGGCCGCCCTGGGACTGGTCGGCGAGCACGACTTCGCCGCGTTCTGCCGTCGTCGCGAGGGCGCCACCACGGTTCGCCACCTCCGTTCGTTGACGGTCGCGCGCGACGACGACGACGTCATCGTGATCGGAGCGCACGCGGACGCGTTCTGCCACAACCAGGTGCGCTCGATGGTGGGGGCGCTGATCGCCGTGGGGGAGGCGCGTCGCCCGGTCGCCTGGCCGGCGGAGGTCCTCGCTGCGAAGGTTCGCGATTCGGCGGTCACGGTTGCGCCCGCGCACGGCCTGACGCTGGTCGCGGTCGACTATCCGCCCGACGATGAGCTCGGCGCGCAAGCCGAGCGCACCCGACGACGCAGGGACGAGCAATGACCGTTTCGCTCTACGAGCACGCGGGTGGCGCTGCGGCGATGCTGGCCTTGGCCTCAGCCCATCACGCCCGCTGTCTGGCGGATCCGGAGCTCAACCACCCGTTCTCCCATCCCGGCCAGAACCCGCGCCACGTCGAGCGTCTCGCGGCGTACTGGGGTGAAGCGCTCGGCGGGCCGGAGGAGTACTCGCGGCACTGCGGCAACCAGACCGACCTGCTCGCCATGCACGCGGGCAACGGTGACATGACCGACCTCGCCCAGCGGTTCGTCCGTTGCTTCATGGCGGCAGCGGACGATGCTGGTCTGCCGGCCGACCAGCCGTTCCGGGACGCGCTGCGCAGCTACATGGAGTGGGCGGTGGCGCGGTTCAACGAGCACCCCACCGGCGCCCACACGGTCGCGTCCGGCCTGTCGGTCCCGCGCTGGGACTGGGACGGGCTGGTCGGCGACGTCACCACCTAGCCGCGCGGATGAAAGTCGCTGCCGGCTCATCGAGCCACTGGGTGATGCGCATGGCCAGCACGATGTTCGTCGCGAAGCGGGCCGCTTTCAGGCCGGTCAGCTGGTTCGGCGTGCATCGCAGGATCTTCGCCAGCTGCGACCAGGTCAGCGCCTCGGCCTGACGGCGCTCGTCGAGGGCGGCGTACAGCGTTTTGAGACTCCACCGCAGCCGGCGGTCCGGCCCGCATCGCGGGAGTGTCGCGTCCGGACGGACCGATGTCGCCCCTTCAAGAAACGACTCGGGCACCCGGTCGAGCCAGTGCAACATGAACAGCGCGTGCTGGCAGCTGGTCATGCCGCGCTTCGGCATCCCGATGATCGTCGCGGGGCTGATTGGATGGTCGCCGCGCTCGGCGTTGAGCAGGTGCGACATCTGCCAGATGTCGCGGGCGACGCCGGTCCAGTTGAGGCCGCGTTCCCGCCGCTGGGCGTCGAGCGCTTCGAAGAGTGCGACGACGTCGAAGTCGAAAATCGGTGCTGGCGTCGCGGCCATGTCAGTGATGATGCACGAGTGCTGATCCACCCGTGGGATGCGACCTCGGGCGAAGCCGAGTGGCGGGCCTTCGTCGTCAACCAGGGCTTCGGCCAGCTGATCGCGTCGGGACGCGACCGTGACGTGCCGGTCGTCGTCCCCACGCAGTTCGTCCTTTCCGGCGGCGAGGTGCTGCTGCACCTGGCACGCCCGAACCCGATCTGGGGCGCGATCGAGGAGAACCCGGCCGTGCTGCTGAGCGTTGCGGGGGACTGGGCCTACATCCCGGCCGCCTGGAAGGCGATCGGCGAGGAGGGCCGGGCGTTGGGCATCCCGACGACCTACTACGCGGCGGTCCAGCTCCGCTGCGAGGCGAGCGTGGTCGACGACCCTGCCGGCAAGCTCGCCATCCTGCGCAGCCAGCTCGGTGACCTCGAGCCCGACAGCGGTCACGCCGACCCGGCGGTGCACGAGCGCAAGCTCGCCGGGATCAGAGGCTTGCGGCTGGACATCCGTGACGTCGCCGGCAAGTTCAAGTACGGCGGCAACGTCGACCGGGCGCATCGCGAAGCGATCGCGACCGACCTCGAGCGCCGGGGCGATCCCGGTGACGTCGCCGCTCGGGAGCACCTGCTGCGGCGGCTGGATTTTTGACCGCCCGACACGGCCACGGGTAACCTCGACCGGTCGCACGGGCGTCAGCCTGCGCGTCTCCTGGCGTCAGTGGCGCCGCTGGAAACCAATCGAAGACACGAAAAGGCACCCCTGTGCGTACGTTCCAACCGAAGGCTGGCCAGGTCACTCGCCAGTGGCACGTCATCGACGCAACCGATGTCGTGCTCGGTCGGCTTGCCAGCCAGACGGCTCGGCTGCTTCGCGGCAAGCACAAGCCGATCTTCGCCCCGCACATGGACACCGGTGACTTCGTCATCATCGTCAACGCCAGCAAGGTTGCCCTGACCGGCAACAAGCGGGCGGACAAGCTCGCCCACCGCCACTCCGGCTACCCGGGTGGTCTGACCTCGACCGCGATCGGCGAGTTGCTCGACAAGCGGCCGGACCGGGTCGTCGAGAAGGCGGTCAAGGGCATGCTTCCCCACAACACGCTTGGTCGCCAGATGGCCAGCAAGCTCAAGGTGTACGCCGGCCCCGACCACCCGCACCAGGCGCAGCAGCCGGTGCCTTACGAGATCACGCAGGTGGCGCAGTAGTGAGCGAGACCGTGACCGAGGACGCAATCGACGACGTCGTGGATGACGACGCCGCCACCGAGGACGACAGCCCTGCCGCGGAGACCTCCGACTACTCCCCCGAGACCACGTCGGCGCCCGCCGAGCGCAAGCCCCTCGTGCAGGTCGGCGGCCCGTCGGCGGCCACCGGTCGGCGCAAGGAGGCGATCGCCCGGGTGCGCCTGGTGCCCGGCACCGGCGTGTGGACGATCAACGGCCGCACCCTCGACGACTACTTCCCGAACAAGGTCCACCAGCAGATCGTCAACGAGCCGTTCGAGACGCTCGGCATCCCCGACGGATACGACGTCCTGGTCCGCGTCAGCGGCGGTGGCGTGTCGGGCCAGGCCGGCGCGGTCCGCCTCGGCGTCGCTCGCGCGCTGCTCGAGGTCGACGGGGCCCGCCCGCCGCTGAAGAAGGCCGGGTACCTCACCCGCGACGCGCGGGCGAAGGAACGCAAGAAGTACGGCCTCAAGAAGGCCCGCAAAGCCCCGCAGTACAGCAAGCGCTGAGAACGCGATCGGCCGCGCCCCCGGCGCCTGCGGACAGGTTCCGCACGCGGTGACGCTGTTCGGGACGGACGGCGTTCGCGGCGTTGCGGGCGTCGACCTCACGGCGGATCTCGCGAGATCACTCGCGAGCGCGGCCGTCGGCGTACTCGCCTCCGGCGTCGATCGTCCGCTCGTCGTCGTCGGTCGTGACCCACGGCCCTCCGGCGGCTGGCTGCAGGACGCGGTCGTCGACGGCCTGACCTCGGCCGGCGCGGACGTGGCGTTGCTCGGCGTCATCCCGACGCCGGCGGTTGCGCGTGCGATCGCGGACGGCCTGCCGGGACGAGCCGAGCGGCCGCGGTTCGGCGTCGTCGTCTCGGCCAGCCACAACCCGGCCGCCGACAACGGCATCAAGCTGTTCGGCGCGGGCGGCCGGAAGCTCGCCGAAACGACCGAGGCTTCGATCGAGAGCAAGCTGGGTGAGGCGTCCTCGCAGCCGTCGGCCGGCTCGGTGGTCGCCGACCTCAGCGACGATCCGAGCTGGTACGTCGAGGCCCTCCTTCGGACCTTGCCGGCCCGGCTCGACGGGCTGCGGGTGCTCGTCGACTGCGCCAACGGCGCGGCCGCCACGGTGGCCGCGGCGGTGTACGGCGGGGCCGGCGCCGACGTCACCGTGATCAACACCGACCTGTCCGGCGAGCACATCAACGACCGGTGTGGCGCGACCCACCTTGCCGCGGTGGCAGACGCGGTGAGGACCGCCGGAGCCGACGTCGGCATCTCCCACGACGGCGACGCCGATCGCTGCCTGGCCGTCGACGCTTCGGGCACGCCGGTCGACGGGGACGTGATCCTCGCGATCCTCGCCCTCGCACGGCAGCGCCAGGGCAACCTGCCGGGCGGTCGGGTCGTCGTCACGGTGATGAGCAACCTCGGGCTGCATCGGCTGATGACCGAGCACGGCATCGTCGTCGAGACCACGCCGGTCGGGGACCGCCACGTCGCCGAACGCATGCGCGTGACCGGCGCGGTGATCGGCGGCGAGCAGTCCGGCCACACGGTGCTGTCCGAGCATGCCTCGACCGGTGACGGCCTGCTGACCGGCCTGCACTTGCTGGCCGCACTGCGTCAGGCCAACCAGTCGCTCGAGTCGCTGGCGGCCCAGTTCCCGGCGTACCCGCAGGTGCTGGTCAACGTCCGGGTCGACGACGTACCCGCTGCCCTGGCGGCAGTCCAACCCGTGGCGGACGCGGTCCGGGCCGAGCTCGGCGACGACGGGCGGGTGCTGGTGCGAGCCAGCGGCACCGAGCCGCTCGTGCGCGTCATGGTCGAGGCGGCCGACGCCGGGCTAGCGCGTTCGTACGCCGAGCGGATCGCGGCGGGAATCGGATGAGACGCCGACTGGTCGCGGCGGTTGTGCTCGGCCTCGGTGTCGCGACCGTCGGCACGGCCGCTGCGCATCCGGTGCGAACCCACGCGGTGCGGACCCAGCCCGGCCCGGTCGCGCCGTCACCCGGTGCCCAGGCACTCGCGAGGTACGCGTCGATGTCGCCCGCCCAGCGGGTTGGGCAGCTGTTCATGGCAGGGGTCAGCTCGACCGGTCCCTCGTCGAGCGCGCTGACGGCGCTGGCAGCGCACCACGTCGGCAACGTGATCCTGGTCGGCAACTCCTCAGCCGGCATCGCGGGCACCGCCGGCGTCACCGGGGAGCTCTCCGCCGCGCTGAGCGTCCGCGGCGTCAAACCGTTCGTCTCCACCGATCAGGAGGGTGGCGAGGTCCAGCGGCTGTCCGGCCCGGGCTTCTCGAACATGCCGACCGCCCTTGCGCAGGGCCGGCTGGCGCCGTCGACGCTGCAGCGCCGCGCACAGACGTGGGGCGAGCAGCTGGCAGCCGCCGGCGTGAGCGTCAACCTCGCGCCGGACGCGGACACTGTGCCTGCCGGACACCCCCGCGCGAACCCGCCCATCGGCCGCTACGACCGCGAGTTCGGCGACACGCCGACCGTCGTCGCCTCGCACGCCGCCGCAGTGGTGCGCGGTGAGGACCGCGGCGGCGTCGACGTCACCGTCAAGCACTTCCCCGGGCTCGGCCGGGCGAACGGAAACACCGACCTACGCCGCCACGTCACCGACCCGACCGGCCCGCACAGCCCCTACCTCTCGCCGTTTCAGGCCGGGATCGATGCGGGCGCGCCGTTCGTCATGGTGTCGCTCGCGACGTACCCGAACATCGACCCGGGCCGTCCGGCGTGCTTCTCCCCGGCGGTGATCACCGGCCTGCTGCGCCGTGCGCTCGGCTTCACCGGCATCGTCATCTCCGACAGCTTCCACGCGAAGGCGGTCCGTGCGGTGCCGCCGGGCGAGGCAGCGGTGCGCTTCTTCCGCGCGGGCGGCACCATGCTGCTCGACACCCAGCGCTCGCCGGTCTACGCGATGGAGCGGGCGGTACGCGCGAGGGTCGAGTCCGACGCGGGATTCGCCGCCGTCGTCAAGGCCGATGTGCTGACGGTGCTGCAGGCAAAGGCCGCCGCCGGCCTGCTCTAGATTGCCGCTCATGACCTTCGCGGGCATTCCGGTCGCGGCGCTGGACTTCTACGAGGACCTCGAGAACGACAACTCGAAGTCGTTCTGGACCGCCAACAAGGCGGTGTACGACGAGCAGGTCAAGGCGCCGATCCTCGAGCTGATGGCCGCCGTCGCCGGCGAGTTCGGAGAGGGCAAGTTGTTCCGCCCGTACCGGGACATCAGGTTCGCCAAGGACAAGACGCCGTACAAGACCCACCAGGGCGTCTGGTTCGACGACAGCCGCCGCTATCTACAGGTGTCGGCCGCCGGCCTGTTCGTCGGTGGCGGCTACTGGCACACCACGTCCGAGCAGGTCGGGCGCCTTCGACGGGCCGTCGCCGACGACCGGACCGGACCCGACCTCGAGGCGGCGATCGGCGCGGTGTCGAAGGCCGGCTTGCGCGTCCACGGCGAGCAGCTCACCCGGGTGCCCGCGGGCTACGACAAGGAGCACCCGCGGGCCGACCTGCTGCGCTACAAGTCGCTGACCTGCCACAGGGAGTTCGGCTGCCCGGCGTGGCTTTCCACCAAGCGGGCGCAGACCGAGGTCGTGAAGGCGTGGCGAGCGATGAACCCGGTCGTCGACTGGCTCGACCGCCACGTCGGGACGGACTAGGACTTGGGCTTGACGACCCGGCACGTGTAGATCGTCTCGGCCCCGTGCTTGGTCCGCTTCACGACGAGGTACTCCCCGCCCTTGCGGTGCTTCGCCTTGTGCCACTTCACGCACTCCTTGCCGATGTGCGTCGGCGACGGGCTTGCGCTGGCAGCCAGGGCAACGCTCGCGCCCGGGGTGCTGTGAGCCGATGCCGCGACGGGTACGGCGACCGCAGTGGCGATTGCCGCGGTCCCCAAAGCGCCGGCGACGGCGGTCACCGTGGTGCGCCGCCGAAGTGCTCGCCGTCCGCCGGCGACGATGCCGTCGAGGTTCTGCGGCGCGGCGGGCTCGTCCTCGATCATCCTGGCGAAGCGCTCGTTCAGGTCGGTCATGACATCTCCTCAGCGAGTACCGGGTCCGCGAGCAGCGAACGCAGCGTGGAAAGGGCGCGGGCGGTCTGGCTCTTGACGGTTCCTTCGCTGCAGCCGAGCGCTTCCGCGGTCTCGATGACGGAGGCGTCCGCCCAGAAGCGAAGGACGACGGTGGCGCGCTGTCGCGCCGGCAGCCGGTCGAGTGCGTCTCGCAGCTCCAGGTGCTCGACCCCGAGCTGCTCGGGTGCGGCCTGGTCCTCGAGCACCTCGAAGGGTGCCTCCCGTCGCCACGGACGGCGACGTTCGTCGAGGTAGCAGCGGGTGAGGATGCGCCGGACGTAGGCGTCGGGCTGCTCGTCGCTGCGCAGCCGCTTCCAGGCGACGAACAGCTTCGTCAGCGTGGTCTGGACCAGGTCGTCCGCCTGATGCCAGTCGCCGCACATCAGGTAGGCGGTGCGCCGCAGCGCAGGCCGACGCGCGACGGCGTACGCGCGAAACGCGGACTCGTCCGCCTCAGTCATCGCCACAACGTCTTATACGTAACGACGCCGTCGTCGGGTTGTCATCCGTTTCGCCGGCACTGACTACCCTTCGGGGTATGTGCGGCATCGTCGGGTACGTCGGGGCCAAACCGGCGCTCGACGTCGTGATGGACGGTTTGGCCCGGCTGGAGTACCGCGGCTACGACTCCGCCGGTGTCGCCATCCGGACCGACGGCGGCGAGCTGACGGTGGTGCGCAAGGCGGGCAAGCTCGCCAACCTGCGCAGCGCGCTCGCCGACCCCGCCGCGGGCGACCTGACCGGCACCCAGGGCATCGGGCACACCCGCTGGGCGACCCACGGCGCGCCGAACGACCGCAACGCCCACCCGCACACCGACTGCACCGGCGCCGTCGCGGTCGTGCACAACGGCACCCTCGAGAACTTCACCGAGCTGCGCGACGGGTTGGAGCACCGCGGGCACACCCTGCGCAGCGAGACCGACACCGAAGCGGTCGCCCATTTGATCGAGGAGCAGTACGACGGCGACCTGGCGGCGGCCGTCCGAGCTGTCTGCCGCGAGCTCGACGGTTCGTTCGTGCTCGTCGTCAGTCACCGCGACGAGCCCGACGTGGTGGTCGGCGCCCGCCGCAACCTGCCGCTCGTCGTCGGGCTGGGCGACGGTGAGAACTTCCTCGCCAGTGACGTCACGGCGTTCATCGCGCACACCAGGACCGCCCGGCTGGTCGACCAGGACCAGGTCGTCGTGCTGCGTCGCGACCAGGTCACGGTCACCGACCTCGACGGCGATCCCGTCCGCGGCGAGGAGTTCCACGTCGACTGGGACGTGGCGGCGGCCGAGAAGTCCGGTTACGAGTACTTCATGCTCAAGGAGATCGACGAGCAGCCCGAGTCGGTGCGCGAGACGATCGGTGGCCGCCTCGACCCGGCCGGGCGACTGATCCTCGACGAGCTGGCCATGAGCGACGAGGACATCCAAGGCCTGACGCAGGTGATCGTGGTCGCCGCCGGCTCGTCGTACCACTCCGGCCTCGTCGGCAAGTACGCGATCGAACGCTGGGCCCGGTTGCCGGTGCAGGTCGAGATGGCCAGCGAGTTCCGCTACCGCGACCCCGTGCTGGACCAGCACACGCTCGTCGTCGCGGTCAGCCAGAGCGGGGAGACCGCAGACACGCTCGAAGCGGTCCGGCACGCCCGCCGGCAACGGGCCTGGGTGCTGGCCGTCAGCAACACCGTCGGGTCCTCGATCGCGCGCGAGAGCGACGCGACGTTCTACACCCGCTGCGGCCCGGAGATCGCCGTCGCCTCGACCAAAGCCGTGATGTCACAGCTCGCGGCGATGTACCTCGTCGGGCTGCACCTCGCGCAGATCCGCGGCTATCGCGACGACGACGAGGTGCGGTCGCATTTCCACGACTTGTCCCTCACACCCGACCTGGTCGCCGAGGTCCTGAACCGGATGGACCCGGTTCGCAAGCTGGCACGCGAGATCGCCGGTCACGAGCGGGTCCTCTTCCTCGGTCGCCACGTCGGCTACCCGATGGCGCTGGAAGGTGCGTTGAAGCTCAAAGAGCTCGCTTACGTGTCGGCGGAAGGTTTCCCGGCCGGGGAGATCAAGCACGGCCCCATCGCGCTGATCGACAAGGGAACACCGGTCGTGGTGATCGCACCACGCCACGCCCTGACCCCGAAGCTGGTCACCAACGTGCAGGAGATCCGCGCCCGCGGCGCGCGAACGATCGTCATCGCCACCGACGGCGACGAAAGCCTGACTCCTCACGCCGACGAGCTGATCCGGATCCCCAACACCAAGTCGTTGTTGTCGCCGCTGCTGGCGATCGTCCCGATGCAGGTGCTCGCCGCCGAGTTCGCGATGGCTCGCGGGCTCGACATCGACCAGCCGCGCAACCTGGCCAAGAGCGTCACGGTCGAATAGGTGATCGTCGGGATCGGGGTCGACGTTGCAAGCCTCGACCGGTTCGCCGAGAGCCTCGAACGCACTCCGCATTTGCGGGAGCGACTGTTCACGCCGGACGAGCGGGCGGCGAAGCCCGAGTCGCTGGCCGCGACGTTCGCCGCGAAGGAAGCTGTGGCGAAGGCCCTCGGCGCGCCGGGCGGGCTGGACTGGCACGACGTCGAGGTGCGCCACGATCCGGCTGGCGCGCCGTACCTCGCGGTGACCGGCACCGTCGCGCAAGCCTCCCTCGACAAGCGCATCGACCGGTGGCACCTGTCGATCTCGCACGACGCGGGGGTGGTCGTCGCGATGGTGATTGCGGAGACCGTCTGATGCGCGCGGCGTACGACGCGGACACGGTTCGCAGCGCCGAGCAGGCGCTGCTGGACGCGTTGCCCGAAGGAACGCTGATGCAGCGGGCTGCGCACGCGCTCGCACGCCGTTGCGCCGAGCTGCTCGCGCCGGTCTACGGCTCGCGTGTCGTTCTGCTCGTCGGGTCGGGCGGCAACGGCGGGGACGCGCTCTACGCCGGAGCGCAGCTGGCGCGACGCGGCGCGCGCGTCGACGCGTTGCTGCTCAGCCCGACGCCGCTCGCGCCAGCCCTCGCCGCGCTGCATGACAGCGGCGGCAGGTCGCGCCCGGCCGGCGGCGACCGCGACGGCGAGCTGCTCAACGCCGCGGACCTGGTCGTGGACGGCATGGTCGGCATCGGCGCGTCCGGCGCGCTGCGCGCCCCGATGGCGCGCCTGGCGCAGCTGTCGGCCGACAGCGACGCCACCGTCGTCGCCGTCGACGTCCCCAGCGGGATCGACGCCTCGACCGGCACCGTGGACGGCGTCGCGGTACACGCGAACGTCACGGTGACGTTCGGGGGGATCAAGACCGGTCTGCTGGTCGACCCGGGGGCCGCACACGCCGGCCTCGTCGAGCTCGTCGAGATCGGGCTCGACCTCCCGGCATCCCGCTTCACAGCGCTGGATGCCGGGGACGTCGCCGCGCTCATGCCGCGACCGGCGGCGGAGTCGGACAAGTATCGCCGCGGGGTGCTGGGCGTTGTCGCGGGCAGCAACGGCTATCCCGGCGCGGCGCTGCTCTCGGTGGGCGGCGCCCTCGCGACCGGCCCCGGGATGGTCCGCTTCGTCGGAACCTACGGACCGGCCCACGTGGTGCGGTTGCGCTGGCCCGAGGCGGTCGTGACCGAGATCCAGGCCGGCGACGCGGACGCGATGCTCGACGCCGGCCGGGTCCAGGCCTGGGTCGTCGGCCCCGGCCTGGGTACGGGCGAGGAGGCGCGTGCCCTGGTGGCGGCAGCGCTCGACACCGAGGTGCCGGTGCTGCTCGACGCGGACGCCATCACGATCGTCGCGGCCAGCCCTGACCTGGTCAGCGGACGCGACCAACCCACGCTTCTCACCCCACACGCCGGCGAGCTGGCGAGACTGATCGACCGCGACCGTGGCTGGATCGAGGGCCATCGGATCGAGGCCGCCTGCGGCGCCGCCCGCTCACTCGGCGCGACGGTCCTGCTCAAAGGATCGACCACGATCGTCGCGGAGCCGTCCGGCGACGTACGCGTCAACACCGTGTCGACGCCGTACCTCGCCACCGCTGGGAGTGGCGATGTGCTGTCCGGGGTGTGCGGCGCGCTGCTGGCCGGCGGCGTGAGCGCGCTGGATGCCGGATCGGCCGGTGCGTTCGTTCATGGCCTCGCCGGCTTGGTGGCGGCGGGGCAGCCGGCGGCGCCGATCACCGCGATCAGCGTCGTCGAGGCGATTGCGGAGGCGATCCGCCGGACCCGCTGACAGACTGTGGGGGTGAGCGTGTCGGCTGCCCGGATCGACCTTTCCGCGATCCGCAGCAACGTCGCAGCCCTGAAGCGATACGCCGGGAGCGCCGCCGTGATGGCGGTGGTCAAGGCCGACGGCTACGGGCACGGCATGGTCGAGTGCGCCCGGGCGGCACTGGCGGGCGGCGCCAGCTGGCTCGGCGTCGCCATGGCGGACGAGGCGCTGGCGCTGCGTGCGGCCGGCATCGACGCGCCGACGCTCGTCTGGCTGCTCGGCCCGCACGACGACTGGAGCGCCGTGGTGGCCGCCGGGGTCGACGTGGGAGTCAACGCCGGGTGGGCGCTCGACCGCGCGGTCGCGGCCGCCACCGCCACCGGGCGCTCCACCCGGGTCCACCTGAAGGTCGACACCGGGCTCGGTCGGGGCGGCGCCCAGCCCGCGGACTGGCCGGACCTCGTCGCGGCCGCCGCCAAGGCCCAGGCCGACGCGAGCATCGAGGTCGTCGGCGTGTGGTCGCATCTTGCGTACGCCGACGAGCCGCAGCACCCGACCATCGAGGCGCAGCGGCGGGCGTTCGAGGACGCCCTCGAGCTCGCCGAGCACGCGGGGATCAGCCCGGTCGTGCGGCATCTCGCCAACTCCGCGGCGACGCTTCGGCTGCCCGACACCCACTACGACCTGGTGCGTCCCGGCGTGGCGGTCTACGGGCTCTCGCCGGGACCGGCGGTCGGCGTGGCCGGCGAGCTCGGTCTCGTCCCTGCGATGAGGTTGACCACGCAGGTCGCGCTCGCCAAGCGGGTCCCGGCCGGTCACGGCGTGTCCTACGGACACCAGTACACGACGCAGCGGGAGACGACGCTCGCGGTGGTCCCGCTCGGCTACGCCGACGGCGTGCCGCGCCATCTGACCAACGTCGGAGAGGTGTCGGTCGCTGGCCGGCGCTACCGCGTTGCCGGCCGGATCTGCATGGACCAGTTCGTCATCGACGTGGGCGACGACTCGGTCGCGGCAGGCGACGAGGTGGTGTTGTTCGGCTCGGGCGCGGCAGGGGAGCCGACGGCGGAGGACTGGGCGAGCGCGGTCGGCACCATCAACTACGAAATCGTCACGAGAGTGGGAGCCCGCGTGCCGCGTCGATACCTCTCCGCGTCATGAGCCGTCGTCGCAACGTCGGGCTCGTCGCGCTGGCGACCGGCATCGCCGGCACCGCGGTCGCGGCGGGTGTGGCTGCGGAACGACGCGCGGTCGGACGGGCACGGTCGGCGCCCGACCCGTACGCCGACGAGCCGTTCGGCAAGCTCCACACCGAGGGCATCGAGGTCGTCACCTCCGACGGGGTGCCACTGCACGTCGAGATCGACGGCAACCTCGACGCGCCGCTGACGGTCGTCTTCGCTCACGGCTTCACGTTGCGGATGGACGCGTTCCACTTCCAGCGCCGCGATCTGGGTGAGCTGGCCCGCCTGGTCTTCTACGACCAGCGCAGTCACGGCAGGTCCGGGCGATCCGCCCCTGAGCGCTGCACGATCGACCAGCTCGGCAAGGACCTCGACGCGGTGCTACAGGCCGTCGCACCGACCGGCCCGGTCGTTCTGGTCGGCCACTCGATGGGCGGCATGACGATCCTCGCCCTCGCCGACCAGCGGCCGGAGCTCTTCGGCGATCGGATCGTCGGGGTCGGCCTGCTCTCCACCTCGACCGGCAACCTGGCCAAGGAGCTGGTGGGCCTGCCGGGAATCGTCTCGCGCCTGGTCAGCCCGCTGGTGCCGCGCGGGGCGACGTTGGTCCGCAAGCGGGCCGCGGTCCTCGAACGCGGACGCCGCGTCGGCAGCGACTTCGGCTTCATCGTCACGCGCTATGTGTCCTTCGGGCCTGGCGCGGCGCCGTCGCTCGTCGCCTTCATGGAACAGATGCTGCTCGACACTCCGATCGAGGTGATGAGCGAGTTCTTCGACACCTTCCTGTCCCACGACAAGCTGAAGGCGCTCGACGTGCTCGACGGTTTGCCGGTGCTCGTCTCGTGCGGGAGCGCCGACGTACTCACCCCGCTGTCGCACAGCCAGGTGATCGCGACCGCTCTGCCGTCGGCTGAGCTCCAGGTGCTCGACGGTGCCAACCACATGGCAAAGCTGGAACGCCACGAGGACGTCAACGCCGCGCTGCGCAGGCTCGTCGAACGTGCGTCAGCCTGACCCCGCGGCCGTCGAGATCAGCGATCGCGCCAAGGCGTGCGCCGATCTCGCGCGGCTCGCCGCCGAAGCGCGAGGCTGCGTCGCCTGCCCGGAGCTCGCCATCACCCGACGGCAGGTCGTCGTCGGCGATGCGGTCGTCGGCAGCAGGCTGCTGATCGTCGGCGAGGCCCCCGGCGCCACCGAGGACGAATCCGGTCGTCCCTTCGTCGGCAAGGGCGGCCAGCTGTTGGACCGGCTCCTGGCCGAAGCGGGGATCGCGCGAGCGGACGTGTCGGTGCTCAACGTGTTGAAGTGCCGGCCGCCCGCCAATCGCACCCCGACGCGGGCAGAGGTGAGCCGCTGCACCGGATGGCTGGACCGCCAGCTCGACCTGCTCGACCCGCCGCTCGTGCTCACCCTCGGGCGGACCGCCCTGACCTGGGCACTCGGAGCGAAGACGACCCTCGACGCGGTACGCCACCAGGTGCACGAGTGGCGGGGCCGGCGGCTGGTCGCCTCCTACCACCCGTCGGCGGCGCTGCGGTTCGGCCCGAACGGGCCGCCGCACGTCGCCCTCGCGGCCGACCTCCGGTTCGTCGCGGAGGTGCTCCGGTGAGCGTGCGCGTGAGGACACCGGAGGCGATGCGCGAGCTCGGCGTCGAGCTGGCGGCCGGGCTGAAGCCGGGTGACCTGGTGCTGCTGATCGGGCCGGTCGGCGCCGGCAAGACGACGCTGGCGCAGGGCATCGGCGCGGGGCTCGGCGTGTCGGGCGTGCTCTCGCCGACCTTCGTGATCGCGAGGGTGCACGCCGACGGGCGCGTGCCGCTGGTACACGTCGACGCCTACCGGCTGTCCTCGATCGAAGAGGTCGACGACCTCGATCTCGACGCCTCGCTCGAGGAGTCGGTGACCCTCGTCGAGTGGGGCGAAGGACTGGTCGAAGGGCTGGCCGGCAACCGGCTCGAGATCCGCATCGAGCGTGACGACGACGACGTACGACGGGTCGACGTGGCCGCGATCGGCGAGCGCTGGGCTACCAGCCCACTGAGCCCTCGACGAGCTCTCTGATCAGGTCGGCGTGGCCGTTGTGCCGGGCGTACTCCTCGATCATGTGGTTGTAGGCCCAGCGCAGCGACACGTCCTCGCCCCGGCGTACGCCGGTGTGGTCGAGCGGCAGCCGCGCCACCGCCTCACGGGCCGCCGTGATCTCGGACTGCCACCACGACAGGTCCGCCTCCCAGTCGGCTTCCTCGACGGCGAAGTCGGCGTCCTCGTCCGTCGTGTAGTCGAGGACGAGGGGCGCATCGTCCTGAGCGACGACCCGCCGGAACCACTGTCGCTCGACCTCCGCCATGTGGCGTACCAGACCGTGCAACGACATCAGTGACGTCCCTACCGGCCGTGCCTTGCGCTGAGCGTCGGTGAGGCCTTCGCACTTGAACAGCAGCGTCATGCGGTGGAACTCCAGCCACCCTTCGAGCATCGCCCGCTCGTCCAGCAGGAACGCCGGCTCGATCCGCCGCGGGTCCTTGATGTCTGCGACCATGGCCATCAGTGTCCTCTCGTAGCCTCGTCGGATGCTCGTACTCGCGCTCGACACCTCGAGCCCGACCGTGACGGTTGCGGTCTGCTCGGCGGCGGGCGGCGACGTGCGGGTGCGGGCGGAACGCGCCGAGACTGCGCACAACCGCCACGGCGAGCGGGTCGCGCCGCTCACCGCCGCCGTGCTCCGCGACGCCGGCGTCACGGTCGGCGACCTCGAGGGCGTCGTCGTCGGCGTGGGGCCGGCGCCGTTCACCGGGCTGCGCGTCGGCGTCATGACGGCGCGGGCGATGAGCGACGCGTTGCAGATCCCGGCGTTCGGCGTGTGCTCGCTCGACGGCATCGCCCATCGGTTCGCCTGCTCGGACGGGCCGTTCGCGGTGCTCACTGACGCTCGCCGCAAGCAGGTCTACTGGGCGTTGTACGACGAGAGCGGCGCGCGTCGCGACGGACCCGAGCTCGGTACGCCGGCCGACGTCGCCGCGGTGCTGGAAGGCCACACCACGGAAGTGGCCGGTGCCGGCGCGTTGATGTACCGCGACGCGTTCGCCGGTTTCGCGGTGCGCGAGGGCGAACCGGCGCCGCGCGCCGCGGATCTCGTCTGGCGGGCAGACCTCAGCTCGCCGGGCGGCCTCGCACCGCTGTACCTGCGCCGCCCGGACGCGCAGCCGCCGGGCAAGCCGAAGCCGGTGACGCCGTCATGAGGGCGATGCGGTGGTGGGACATCGAGGCGGTGATGACCCTGGAAGAGCAGCTGTTCGCCGAGGACTCGTGGAGCGAGGGCATGTTCTGGTCGGAGCTCGCCGAACGTGACACCCGGCGCTACCTCGTCGAAGACGACGACGCGGGTGCCGTCTGCGCCTACGCCGGCCTGTGTGCGTACGCACCGCACGAGTCCTACATCCAGACCATCGCCGTCGCGCCGCACTCACAGGGCAGAGGGATCGGCAACGCGCTGCTCACCGAGCTGATCGCGGAGTCCGAGCGGCGCGGTTGCCCGCATCTGGACCTGGAGGTCCGGGCGGACAACGACAGCGCGATCCGTCTCTACGAACGGCACGGCTTCACCCGGATCGGGCTGCGGCGCGGCTACTACCAGCCGAGCAACACCGATGCACTGGTCATGCGGAGGGTGGCGTCGTGACGGCGCCTGCGGTCGTGCTCGGGATCGAGACGTCGTGCGACGAGACCGGGGTCGGCATCGTGCGCGGAGGCGAGCTCCTCGCGGACGCGCTCGCGTCGAGCGTCGAGGAGCACGCCCGGTTCGGTGGCGTCGTACCGGAGGTGGCCAGCCGGGCTCACCTCGAGGCGATGGTCCCGACGGTGCATCGCGCGCTCGAGCAGGCCGGCCTGACGATGGCGCAGGTCGACGCCATCGCGGTCACCGCCGGGCCGGGCCTGGCGGGCGCCTTGCTCGTCGGCGTCGCCGCCGCGAAGGCCTACGCGCTGTCGGCGGGCAAGCCGCTCTACGGCGTCAACCACCTCGCTGCGCACGTCGCGGTGGACCGGCTGGCCAACGGCGACCTGCCCGAGCCGTGCATCGCGCTGCTCGTGTCGGGCGGTCACTCCTCGTTGCTGTTGGTCGGGGATCTCGTCGGCGACCTGACGACGTTGGGCGCCACCGTCGACGACGCCGCGGGTGAGGCGTTCGACAAGGTCGCCCGAGTGCTCGGGCTGCCGTTCCCGGGCGGTCCGTACATCGACCGCGCCGCCGGTGAGGGTGATGCCTACTCGATCGACTTCCCGCGCGGCGTGGTCCGGGACGCCCCGTTCTCCTTCACCTTCTCCGGGCTGAAGACGGCGGTCGCCCGGTGGGTCGAGGCAAAGCAGCGGTCCGGTGAGAGCGTGCCGGTGGCCGACGTCGCCGCCTCGTTCCAGGAGGCCGTGACGGACGTGTTGACCGCGCGCGCGATCGCGGCCTGCCGCGAGTACGGCGTCGGGTCGCTGGTCGTCGGCGGTGGGGTGGCCGCCAACTCTCGGCTGCGGGCGATGGCCGCCGAGCGCTGCGAGGACGCCGGCATCACGTTGCGGGTGCCACCGCGCAACCTGTGTACCGACAATGGCGCCATGGTCGCCGCACTCGGCGCGCTGCTCGTCGAGCGCGAGATCGATCCGTCGCCGTTGGACATCCCGGCTGACTCCGCCATGGTCCTCGGGTGAGCGAGCCTCCGCCGCCGGTGCCGAGGCTGCGCCGCGGTCCCGGTCCGACGCCCGGCAACGGCAAGAAGGTGCTGGTCGGCGTTCTCGCGCTCTTCCTGGTCCTGCTCGGCTTCGTACTCATCCTGGTGTTCACGATCGGGCTGAACAACAACGGCGTGAAGATCCCGTCGAGCCAGCCGTCGTCCGCCCCGACCGGGACTCAATCGGCCGGCGCGCCGCCTACGTTCTTCGCGATCGGCGCCGACACCGGCGCGGCCGCCTTCGTACGGCGGGGCGTGGTCTATCGCTCACAGCACGGTCATGCCCGCGCGGTCGCGGCGGCCTCCGCAGTCGACGGTCGGGTCGGCTACTTCGCAGTGCCGGTCGGCGGCTGTCGTACCCGGCTCGACACGCTGTCGGCGGGCCGCTCGATCGACCTGCGAAAGCTCGCCACGATCGCCGGACGGGCGCAGCCCGTGCCGATGTCGATCAGCCCTGACGGCAGGCAGCTCGCCCTGGTCGTGCAGCCGCGCTGCGACGGACGATCACAGCTCGTCGTCTACGACCTGCAGTCGCGCTCGCTCCGCCCGCTCGCCGGCTTCGCGAGAAGCGCTCCGGTCCTGTCGCTGGCGTGGGCCTCCGACAGCCGGCGGCTCGCCGCCCTCACGTCCGGCGTTCGCGGTGGTGGCGGGGTGGTGCAGGAGTTCACCGTGGCGACCCGGTCCGTCCCACGGGGCAACCCGGTTGGCGACGCCCGGGTGGTGCTGTGGTGGCACGGCCGGTTCGCGGTCATCTCAGACGGGGCGATCCGCACGTTCAGCTCCGCCGGCCTCGGCGCGACGCTCGGCACGGGTCTGCCCAGCAGCGTGACGTCGGTGTCGGTGGACCCCAGCGGGACCCGCCTGTTGATGTCAGCCGGTCTGCAGACCGTCGCGGAGCCGGGCGGCATCTCTTTCGGCACCACCTACGTCTGGTCGGCGGGCCAGGCGCGTGTGCTCTCCTCGGGGCACTGGGACGATCCGGTCTGGTAGCCCAGACCGCGCCCTAGTCCTTTCGCAGCGCAACTAATACGGTGGCGGCATGGCCACCGACGCATTCCTCTCCGAGACCGTCTCCATCACCGGGCACGACGGCGACGCCATCGAGGCGTACGCCGCGCTGCCGCAGGACAGCGCACCTCGCGGCGGGGTGGTCGTCATCCACCACATGCCGGGGTACGACGCGCCGACCAAGGAGATCACCCGGGCGTTCGGGGCGCGCGGCTACAACGCGGTCTGTCCGAACCTGTACTGGCGCGAGGCGCCGGGCGCCGACCCCTCCGACGCGGCAGCGACGGCGCGCGCCCAGGGCGGGGTCCCCGACGAGCGATTCGTCGGCGACGCGGGCGGCGCACTGAGCTATCTGCGGGGGCTGCCCAACAGCAACGGGAAGGTCGCGGTCATCGGCTACTGCTCGGGAGGCCGCCACTCGTGGCTCGCCAACGGCAGCCTGCCCTTCGACGCCGCGATCGTCTGCTACGGCGCGTTCATCGTCGGGGAGACCCCTGAAGGGCTGCCCCCGCGCCCGAACCTGGCGCATCTCGCCACGTCGATGTCCGGGCCGGTGCTCGGACTGTTCGGCAACGAAGACGTCTACCCGACCCCGGCGCAGGTCGACGAGCTGGAGGGTCTGCTCAAAGACGCCGGGAAGCCGTACGAGTTCCATCGCTACGACGGCGCGGGGCACGCCTTCTTCGCCGTCGACCGGGCGTCGTACCGGCCCGAGGTGGCCATGGACGCCTGGGGCAAGATCTGGGCCTTTCTGGCGACGACCATCGGGAGCTGACCGGCATGTGCACCTACCAGACCGAGCTGTTCGAGGTCAGCGGCAGCGGCCGCGGCCCGTCGCAGTGGCTGCGCTTCACCGACGCCAGCGTCTACGTCGACCACCCCGTGCACGCCATGGCCGGGCACACGGTCAACATCGACCTGCGGCGGCCGGCGGACGGTCCCGCGGCACGGGTGGCGCTCGAGCTGCACCCGCAGGCGGCCCGCGACCTCGCCGAGGCGATCCTGCGCTCGCTGGCCGCCGTCCCCGAGGCGGTGCTCGCGGCCGGCTGAGGCCCTTTGACGGAACTTGACAGCCTGACGTAGGTTGGCACTCGACACCTCAGAGTGCCAACCCGCCGCGTCGCAGCGGGTCCCGGCAGGCTGGGGGAATCCGTCCACATTCATCTCGCAGGAGGTCCGGTCGTGGCCAGCAAGACCAAGATCAAGCCGCTCGAGGACCGCATCGTGATCTCGGTGCTCGACAGCGAGCAGACCACGGCGTCGGGCATCGTGATCCCGGACACCGCCAAGGAGAAGCCCCAGGAGGGCACCGTGATCGCGGTCGGCCCGGGTCGCTTCGAAGACGGTGCTCGGGTCCCGCTCGACATCAACGAAGGCGACACGGTCATCTTCTCGAAGTACGGCGGAACCGAGGTCAAGTTCGGCGCGGATGAGTACCTCATCCTGTCCGCCCGCGACGTCCTCGCGGTGGTCAACCGCTAGTTCCGCACCCTTCGCGCAACAGGAAAAGCCCGGGCTGCGCCCGGGCTTTTCCTTTTAGCACTCTCCGGTCTAGAGTGCCAGCATGCCCAAGATTCTCTCCTTCCACAGCGATGCCCGCGACTCGCTCCAGCGGGGCGTCGACGCCCTCGCCGACGTCGTGAAGGTCACCCTCGGCCCGCGCGGCCGCAACGTCGTCATCGACAAGAAGTGGGGCGCCCCCACGATCACCAACGACGGTGTGACCATTGCGAAGGAGGTCGAGCTCGAAGACCCCTACGAGAACCTCGGCGCCCAGCTCGCCAAAGAGGTCGCGACCAAGACCAACGACATTGCCGGTGACGGCACGACCACCGCGACCGTGTTGGCCCAGGCCATGGTCCGGGAAGGTCTGCGCAACGTCGCGGCGGGCGCCCAGCCGCTGGCGCTCAAGCGCGGCATCGACGCCGCGGTCGAGGCGGTTAACACCAAGCTGCTCTCGATCGCCCGTGAGGTCGGCGACCAGGCCGAGGTCGCCAACGTCGCGTCGATCTCCGCGCAGGACAGCGCGATCGGCAGCCTCATCGCCGAGGCGTTCGCGAAGGTCGGCAAGGACGGCGTCATCACGGTGGAGGAGGCCCAGACGATGGGCCTCGAGCTCGAGTTCACCGAGGGCATGCAGTTCGACAAGGGCTACATCTCGCCGTACATGGTCACCGACCCGGAGCGGATGGAGGCCGTCCTCGACGACGCCTACGTGCTGATCCACCAGGGCAAGATCAGCGCCGTCGCGGACATCCTGCCGCTGCTCGAGAAGGTCGTGCAGGCGGCGAAGCCGTTGCTCGTCATCGCCGAGGACGTCGAGGGCGAGGCGCTGTCGACGCTGGTCGTCAACAAGATCCGTGGCACGTTCACCGCGGTCGCGGTCAAGGCGCCCGGCTTCGGTGACCGCCGCAAGGCGATGCTCGCCGACATGGCCGTCCTCACCGGCGGCGAGGTCGTCAGCGAGGAGGTCGGCCTCAAGCTCGACCAGGTCGGCCTCGAGGTGCTCGGCAAGGCCCGGCGGGTGACGATCAGCAAGGACGCGACGACGATCGTCGACGGCGCCGGCAAGAAGGCCGCGATCTCAGACCGGATCCGTCAGATCCGTGCCGAGATCGACAACACCGACTCCGACTGGGACCGGGAGAAGCTCCAGGAGCGGCTCGCGAAGCTCTCCGGCGGCGTCGGCGTCATCCGCGTGGGCGCCCACACCGAGGTCGAGCTCAAGGAGAAGAAGCACCGGCTCGAGGACGCGATCTCCGCGACGCGCGCGGCGATCGAGGAGGGCATCGTCGCCGGCGGCGGCTCCGCTCTGGTCCGGGCGCTGCCGGCGCTCAAGGACGACCTCGGGCTCGAGGGCGACGAGGCGACCGGTGTGGCGATCGTGCGCAAGGCGCTCGTCGAGCCGCTGCGCTGGATCGCCCACAACGCCGGTCTCGAGGGCTACGTCGCGGTGCAGAAGGTCAGCGACCTGAAGGCCGGTTTCGGTCTCAACGCGGCGACCGGCGAGTACGTCGACCTGCTGAAGGCCGGCGTCGTGGACCCGGTCAAGGTCACCCGCTCCGCCGTACGCAACGCCGCGAGCATCGCGGGGATGCTGCTGACCACCGAGACCCTCGTCGTCGACAAGCCCGAGGAGGCCGAGCCCGAGGGCCACGGCCACAGCCACGGCCACTCGCACGGCCCCGGCGGTCACAGCCACTAGCCTTCGCGGCGTGGCGAAAACCGCCGATCTGCCGTCGCTGCTCGCGACCAGCGAGCGCGCGGTGTTCCACGGTGCGCCCGGCAAGGCCGTCGCCGACCTCGAGCAAGCGGTCGGGCTCGCGCAAAGCGAGGGCCTGCACGCCGAGGTCGCCGCGGCGGCCTGGCTGCTCGGCGTCGCGCTGACCGCCTCCGGGCGCTACGGCGCGGGCCTTCGGGTGCTCGTCCCGCTGCTCGAGGCGGGAGAGGCACGCGACGCCAGCACGACGACGGCGGAGTTGAAGCTGTTCTCCTCCCTTGCCGGCGGTACGGCGGCGAGCGTGCATCGCGGGCTCGGCCGGGCGGAGGCCGCGATGGCCCTCGACGCGCGTGGGCTTTCCCTGACCGACGGCCCCGGCGAGGCCGCGTTCGACTGCCTGCTCGGGCTGGCCGCCGACGCGGTCGGAGCCGGCCGGGCGGATGAGGCGAAGAAGCGGTTCACGCAGGCGAGTGCCGTGATCGAGGGCCACGGCGGCGACTGGTGGCGGCAGAAGGTGCGCCTGGAGTGGGTGCGCGCCGAGATCGCGATGCTGGCCGGCAGGCCCAGCGAGGCGCGCGCGGCCGCGGTCGAGGCGGTCGCGGGTGCGGAGCGGGCGCGGGCGCCGCGGCACGTCTCCAAAGGGTTGCTGTTCCAGGGCGTCGCGGAGCTTCAGTCGGGCGAGGGAGACGCGGCAGCCACGTTGCGTCGCGCGGCGACCCTCGCCGAGGGCCTCGGCGCGCTGCCGCTGGTCTGGCAGTCCCGAGCATTGCTCGGCGCGCTGCTCGGCGCCGGCAACGAGGAGGCCGCACGGTCGCTGGCCGCAGCTCGAAACGCCGTCCTCACCATCGCCGCGGACCTGCCTGCCGAGCTGCGCGACGAGTGGCTGGCCAGGCCCAACGTCAGCGCGCTGCTCGAGGGCTGAACCTGCGCATCGCCCTTCGTAGGAGCGGCGTTCAGGTGCTCGCTCACCAGTGAAGTCGAGGCGGGTTCGTGCCGATGAAGCACTCGTGACCAGCGTGTTGATCTGCGACGACCAGCGCACCGTGCGCGACGGTCTGGCGCGCTGCGTCGCCTCGATCCCCGGGGTCGCCCGGGTGGACACTGCGGCCAGCGGTGAAGAGGTGCTCGCCCGCTGGCCGGCGGAGCGTCACGACCTGGTGCTGATGGACGTCCAGATGCCGGGCATCGGCGGCGTCGAGGCCACCCGCCGGCTCACCCGCGACTACCCGACCGCCACCGTGGTCATGCTCACCGTCGCCGCCGACCGCGACGCCGTCGCGACAGCGATCGCCGGCGGCGCCCGCGGTTACCTGCACAAGGAGACCTCGCGCGAGGAGGTGTGCGCGACGGTCGCCCACGCGCTGACGTTGTCGGTGCTCGGCGGTGAGGCGCCGAAGCCGGCCGCGCCGCGACGTACCGACGATGCGCCTGACCTCACCCAGCGTGAGCTGCAGGTCCTGACCGGCATGGCGGGCGGCAAGAGCAACGCGCAGATCGGCCGGGACCTGTTCCTGTCCGAGGACACGATCAAGACCCACGCTCGGCGGCTGTTCCGCAAGCTCGACGTCGGGGACCGCGCCGAGGCTGTCGCCTCAGGCTTCCGCCACGGGCTCGTCTCCTAGCGCAGCCGATCAGCCCGGCTGGTCGTCGTCGGCCGGGTCGTCGTCGGCGGTCAGCACGCCGTCGGCGAACCCGCGCGCGTAGTCCCAGCTGACGTAGTCGGCCGGGTCGGGCGCGTACGCCGGCTCGTGCACGTGCGGAGCGCCGGCGTCGAGCAGGCTGCGCAGGTTCCCGCGGATCAGGTCCCACGAGAAGTAGTGCGCCTCGTGGCAGTCGTCGCAGTCGACCACGAGACCCTTGATCCCGCGCGGGCCGAGCAACGCCTGGAACACCTCGAGGTCCTCGAGATCCTCGAGCAGATCCTGTCGCTCGTCGTCGGTCAGCGGCTCGTCGTCGTAGTCGTCGGCCGACAGCGCTGCCGCAGGGTCGCTCGGATCACCCGCGAACGGGTCGATCGGGCTGTCGTCCTTCACCCCTCAACGCTATCCCGCCTAGAATCCATACATGGAGGCGTCGTTTCCGGAGAAGTTCGCCCCGCTCGGCCTGACCTTCGACGACGTGCTGCTGCTGCCGGCAGCGTCGGACGTCGTACCCAGCGAGGTCGACCTCGCCACCCGGCTCTCGCGCAACATCGCGGTGCGCTCGCCGCTGGTGTCGAGCGCGATGGACACCGTCACCGAGGGCCGGATGGCCATCGCGATGGCGCGCCAGGGCGGCCTCGGGATCCTGCACCGCAACCTGTCCGTGGAGGACCAGGCAGTGCAGGTCGACATCGTGAAGCGCTCCGAAGCCGGGATGATCACCTCGCCGGTGACTTGCAGCCCTGACGACACGATCTCCGACGCCGACGAGCTGATGGGCCGCTACCGGATCTCCGGCGTCCCGGTCACCGACGACGACGGGGTGCTGGTCGGCATCGTCACCAACCGCGACATCCGGTTCGAACGCGACGGGGCGCGGCTGGTGCGTGAGGTCATGACGTCGATGCCCCTCGTGACCGCTCCGGTGGGCGTCTCCCACGCCGACGCGTTGGCTCTGCTGCAGCAGCACAAGGTGGAGAAGCTGCCGATCGTCGACGACGGCGGCCGGTTGCGCGGCCTGATCACCGTGAAGGACTTCGCGAAGAGCGAGGAGTACCCCAACGCCACGAAGGACGCCGCCGGCCGGCTCGTCGTCGGCGCCGCAGTCGGGGTCGGCGAAGACGCCTTCAAGCGGGCGATGACACTCGTCGACGCCGGGGTGGACGTGCTCGTCGTGGACACCGCTCACGGGCACTCGCGGTCGGTCCTGGAGATGGTCGCCCGCGTCAAGAAGGCGGTCTCGATCGACGTCGTCGGCGGCAACATCGCCACGGGCGCCGCGGCCGCGGCGCTGATCGAAGCGGGCGCCGACGCCGTGAAGGTCGGGGTTGGC
The DNA here is from genome assembly GCA_035550055.1 of Mycobacteriales bacterium. Classification (NCBI taxonomy): domain Bacteria; kingdom Bacillati; phylum Actinomycetota; class Actinomycetes; order Mycobacteriales; species Mycobacteriales bacterium. Next base: position 26,302 of record DASZRO010000073.1, read on the forward strand.
CCCGGCTCGATCTGTACGACGCGCGTGGTGGCCGGAGTCGGTGTGCCGCAGATCTCCGCGATCTACGACGTCGCGCAGGTCGCCGCTGCGGCTGGCGTCCCGGTGATCGCGGATGGCGGGATGCAGTACTCCGGAGACATCGCCAAGGCGATCGCCGCGGGAGCCGACAGCGTGATGCTCGGATCCCTGCTCGCCGGCTGCGAGGAGTCACCCGGCGAGCTGCTGTTCGTCAACGGCAAGCAGTTCAAGTCCTACCGAGGGATGGGCTCGCTGGGAGCGATGCAGTCGCGCGGCCAAGGTCGCTCCTACTCCAAGGACCGCTACTTCCAGGACGACGTGCTCTCCGACGACAAGCTCGTTCCGGAGGGCGTCGAGGGGCAGGTGCCCTACCGCGGACCGCTCGGTGCGGTCGCCCATCAGCTGCTCGGCGGGTTGCGCGCGGCCATGGGCTACTGCGGCGCGAAGACCATCGCCGAGCTCAAGGCGGCGCAGCTGGTCCGGATCACCGCGGCCGGGCTGAAGGAGAGCCACCCGCACGACATCGCGATGACCACCGAGGCCCCGAACTACACGAGCCGATGATCCGCGACAACGTCGAGATCGGCATCGGCCGGTCCGCCCGCCGCGGGTACTCGCTGGACGACATCGCGATCGTCCCGTCGCGGCGTACCCGCGACGTGGACGTGGTCTCGCTGAGCTGGCAGATCGACGCCTACCGGTTCGACCTGCCCATGGTCGCCGTACCTTCCGACGCCACGATGTCGCCGGCGACGGTGGCGTCGGTCAACCAGTCGGGTGGGCTCGGCGTCCTCGACGCCGAAGGGCTGTGGACCAGGTACGACGACCCGTCGGCGGTCTACGCCGAGCTCGCCGACCTCGACAGCGGCGATGCCACCGCGACGCTGCAACGCGTCTACGCCGAGCCGGTGCGCGACGACCTCATCACGCAGCGGATCAAGGAGCTTCGCGACAGCGGCGTCGTCACCGCGGTGCGGGTCTCGCCGCAGCACACGTTGCGCTACGCGCCGACGATCCTCGCGGCCGGCGTGGACCTGCTCGTCATCCAGGGCACGATCGTCTCCGCCGAGCACGTGTCGGCGTCCGCCGCGGAGCCGCCGCTGAACCTCAAGACGTTCATCGCCGACCTCGACGTCCCGGTCATCGTCGGCGGCTGCACCAACTACCAGACCGCGCTGCACCTGATGCGTACCGGCGCCGCCGGCGTCATCGTGGGCACCGGCGCCGACGAGTGGTCGACGACCGGGGCGGTCCTCGGCATCGACGTTCCGATGGCCACCGCGATCGTCGACGCCGCCGCGGCGCGCCGTGACTACCTCGACGAGACCGGCGGTCGCTACGTCCATGTGATCGCGGCCGGCGAGATCGAGACCAGCGGCGACATCGCGAAGGCGCTGGCCTGCGGCGCCGACGCCGTGATGCTCGGCGAGCCGCTGTCGGTGGCCGCGGAGGCGCCCGGCAAGGGGGCGTGGTGGCAGCCCGCGGCCTCGCACCCGAAGCTGCCGCGGGGACGCTTCGCGGAAGTCGCGGGTGGCTGGCCGCTGGCGCCGCTCGCCGAAGTGATCCGTGGCGCGTCGGCTTCGCCCGACGGCTACCTCAACCTGTTCGGCGCCGTGCGCCGGTCCATCGCGAAAGCCGGCTACAGCGACTTGAAGGAGTTCCAGCGGGTGGAGCTGGTCGTCCGCGCCTAGCCGGCGTCGGCGCTCGCTCGCTCCAGGACCTGCGCCAGCACCTCCGGCGGCTGGGCACCGGACAGCCCGTACCGGCGGTCGATCACGAAGAACGGCACGCCGGTGACGCCGAGCTCGTGGGCCTGCCGCTCGTCGGCGACCACCTGCTCCTCGAACGCGCCGGTCCGCAGCGTCGCCACGGCCTCGTCGGGGTCCATCCCGTCGACCTCGGCAGCGAGCGCGGCGAGCGAGTCGGCGTCGAAGATCGACCGCTGCTCGCTGAAGTGGGCGCGATAGAGCCGTTCGACCATCGCGTCCTGGACGCCGCGCTGGCGGGCGAGGTGGATCAGCCGGTGCGCGTTCCGCGTGTTGCCCGACCGCTGCCCGTCGAGGTTGAACGTCAGGCCCGCTTCAGCGGCGCGTGCGGTCATCTGCTGCTGGGCGGCAACGGCCTGCCCCTCCGACATCCCGTACTTGGTGGCGAGCCGCTTGATCGTCAACGGCGACTCGTCGCGAGGCGAGGTCGGATCCAGCTCGAAGGAGTGATGGACGACCTCCACCTCGCCCTCGAAGCCCTCCAGCGCCTTGTGCAGATGCTGGCGTCCCAGGTAGCACCACGGGCAGATGACGTCGGACCAGATGTCGATGCGCACGTCTGGTCAACAGCGCGAGACGGCGATGTCATCCGTGTGCCGACGATGCGTCGGCCGATATCCTCGACCCGGTGACGGCATCCGCGGACGGCTTCGACGTCGTTCTCGTCGTGGACTTCGGGGCGCAGTACGCCCAGCTCATCGCCCGCCGGGTCCGGGAGTGCCGCGTCTACAGCGAGATCGTGCCGTCCTCGATGCCCGTGGCGGACATGCTCGCGAAGCGGCCGAAGGCGATCATCCTGTCCGGCGGGCCTGCTTCGGTCTACGCCGACGGCGCGCCGCAGGTCGACCCGGCGCTGTTCGCCGCCGGCGTACCGACGTTCGGCATCTGCTACGGCTTCCAGGCCATGGCGCAGACCCTCGGCGGCGAGGTCCGCCACACCGGACTGAGCGAGTTCGGCGCGACGGCGCTACAGGTGACCGGCGGTGGCGGTGTGCTGCTCGACGGCCTGCCCGAAACCCAGCAGGTGTGGATGTCGCACGGCGACGCGGTGTTCGCACCGCCTGCCGGGTTCACCACGATCGCGGTCACCGACGGCGCGCCGGTCGCCGCTTTCGAGGACGCGTCCCGCCGCCTCGCCGGGGTGCAGTTCCATCCGGAGGTGCTGCACACCTCGCATGGCCAGGCGGTGCTGGAACGGTTCCTGCTGGAGATCGCCGGGTGCCGGCCCACCTGGACGATGGTCAACATCGTCGACGAGCAGGTCGACAAGATCCGGGCGCAGGTCGGCGGCAAGCGCGCGATCTGCGGCCTGTCCGGCGGCGTCGACTCAGCCGTCGCGGCCGCCCTTGTGCAGCGCGCGATCGGTGACCGGCTGACCTGCGTGTTCGTCGACCACGGCCTGCTGCGCAAGGGTGAGGCGGAGCAGGTCGAGCGCGACTTCGTCGCCTCCACCGGCGTACGGCTGAAGGTCGTCGACGCCCAGGAGCGGTTCCTCACCGCCCTGGCCGGGGTGACCGACCCCGAACAGAAGCGCAAGATCATCGGTCGCGAGTTCATCCGGGTGTTCGAAGCCGCCGCGCGAGAGGTCGTCGCCGAATCGCAGGCATCGGGGGAGTCGGTGGACTTCCTGGTGCAGGGCACGCTCTACCCGGACGTCGTCGAGTCGGGTGGCGGCGAGGGTGCCGCCAACATCAAGAGCCACCACAACGTCGGCGGGCTCCCCGACGATCTCCAGTTTGCGCTGGTCGAGCCGTTGCGCGCGCTGTTCAAGGACGAGGTGCGCAAGGTGGGGGAGCAGCTCGGCCTGCCGGCCGAGATCGTCTGGCGGCAGCCGTTCCCGGGTCCGGGCCTCGGCATCCGGATCGTCGGCGCGGTCGACCGCGACCGGCTCGAGGTGCTGCGAGCCGCGGACGCGATCGCCCGCGAGGAGCTGACGTCCGCCGGACTCGACCGCGACATCTGGCAGTGCCCGGTGGTGCTGCTCGCCGACGTGCGGTCCGTCGGAGTGCAAGGCGACGGCCGGACCTACGGTCACCCCGTCGTGTTGCGGCCGGTCTCCAGCGAGGACGCCATGACCGCCGACTGGACCCGGGTGCCCTACGAAGTCCTGGCGCGCATCTCGACCCGGATCACCAACGAGGTCCGCGAGGTGAATCGGGTGGTGCTCGACGTCACGAGCAAGCCGCCCGGCACGATCGAGTGGGAGTAGCGCGCTACGCGCGCGGAAGCGCGACCCTTGGCGCACGCGCGGCGGAGTAGTGCACCGGCGCGAAGTACTCGGGGGTGTAGGCCGGGACAGCAGAGGGCGCAGCAACGGTCGGGGCAGCCGCCGGTTGCGGGTCCACTGAGACGGCAGTGTTGTTCGCCTCGATGCGTTTGCAGACCATGCAGTACGCCGCGGTGCCGACGATTGCCGCGATAGCGAGGACTACCAGCAGCATCATGGCCTGAGATTGCCCCTGTCCCGACTCGGCTAACCCTTGCGGTAGGCCAGATCGACGATCGGACGTTGCGCGGCGATGCCCCGTCGCTCGAACCGGGTCAGCGGGCGAGCGTCGTAGCGCTCGGTCACCCCGCCGGACAGCAGCGGCTCGGCGTCGAGCACCTCCTGCATCTGTACGGCGTAGTGCGGCCAGTCGGTGGCGAGCCGCCAGACGCCGCCGGGCGCTAGTCGAGACGCTGCCAGGGCGGCGAACGCGGGCCCGACCAGCCGTCGTTTGTGGTGGCGCGGCTTCGGCCACGGGTCGGGGAAGAAGGTCCAGAGCTCCTCGATCGACGACGGCGCGACGATGTGCTCGAGACACCAGGCGGCGTCGAGCGTCGAGAGCCGGACGTTGGCAGGCTGCGGACCGGACAGGGCGGCAAGGCAGGCCGCATGCCCTGGCTGCCAGACCTCGAAGCCGACGACGTTCCAGTCGGGGCGCGCCACCGCCAGCGCGAGGAGTGACTCGCCGACCCCGAAGCCGATCTCCACCGCGAGGGGCGCTGCGCGGTCGAAGGCGTCGGTGATCCTGAAGCCCTCGACGGTCTGGGTCGCGGGCGGGAGCACGTAGCGCTCGGCGCCGGCATCCCACGCGCGCTGCTGGGCTTCGGTCAGCCGGGTGCCCCGCCGGCGGTAGCTGCGGATCCGGTAGGCCTCGGTCGGTCGTGCGGGGGCTGCTCCGACCGGTTCCACATCTCGATGCTACGTGTGACCTACCTCACTGGTCCAACCAGTAGACCAGCACGGTCGCTCAGTCGTAGGGTGCGTCCCATGAGCCCTGGAACGGCGGTGCTGCTGGCCGCGATCCCGATGTTCGTGATCCTGCTCGCGGTCGAGGCGCTGTCCTTCCGGTTCGACCCGGACGAGGACATGCGGGGCTACTACTGGCGCGACAGTGTGGCGAGCGTGTCGATGGGCTTCGGGTTCCTGGTCATCGAAGTCGGCTGGAAGATCGTGTCGCTCGCGGCGTACGTCGGGGTCTACGAGCTGACGCCACTGCGGTTGTCGCCGCACGACTGGTGGACCTGGGTCGCGCTCTTCTTCGCCGACGACTTCGTCTACTACTGGTATCACCGGGCGCACCACGAGATCCGCGTGTTGTGGGCCAGCCACGTGGTCCATCACTCGAGCGAGCGCTACAACCTCTCGACGGCGCTGCGCCAGACCTGGACCCCGTTCACGGTGGTCCCGTTCTACGTGCCGCTCGCCGCGATCGGCATCCCGCCGTGGATGATCCTGCTCGAGCAGTCGGTCAGCCTAATCTACCAGTTCTGGATCCACACCGAGCGGATCGGCAAGCTCCCGCGCTGGTTCGAGTACGTCTGGAACACCCCGTCGCACCACCGGGTGCACCACGGCTCCAACGCGGCCTACCTCGACCGCAACTACGGCGGCATCCTGATCATTTGGGACCGGCTGTTCGCCACCTTCACCGCCGAAGCCGAGCGGGTCCGTTACGGGCTGACCAAGAACATCTCGACCTACAACCCACTGCGGGTCGCCTTCCACGAGTACGCCGCGATCTGGTCTGACGTCGCCGGCGCCCGGCGGCTGCGCGACCGGCTTGCACACCTCACCCGCGGACCGGGGTGGGCACCGGCACACGTCGAGCTCGCCGTCCGATGACCGCCTCTGGCGGTGCCGTCGTGTTCGCGCCGGTCGCGCGGGCGTCGGTGTCCGACGACGTCTACCGGCAGCTCAGAGACGCGATCGTCGGGGGAGCGGTCGAAGGCGGCTCGCCACTGGCCGGGGAGCGGGCCCTCGCGGAGCAGTTCGGCGTCAACCGCCACGCGGTCCGCGAAGCGATCCGCCGACTCGAGCAGGCGAAGCTGGTCGAGGTCAGCCACGGTGGTGCGACCCGGGTACTCGACTGGCGCACCAGCGCCGGGCTCGAGCTCCTGGCCGAGCTCGGCGCCTCCGGCGACGTCACCCCCGCGGAGCTGATCAGGTCCGTGGTCGAGATGCGGCTGGCGGTCGGGGTCGATGCCGCGAGGCTGGCCGCCCGACGCATCTCCAAGCCTGCCGCCGACGAGCTCCTGCGCCACGTCAGCGACCTGCAGGAGCGTGACCCGGCGCCAGAGGTCGGCGAGCTCGCCGTCGCCTACGACGCGCTGTGGCGGCTGATCGTCGCGGCCTCCGGGAACATCGCCTACCAGCTCGCCGACAACTCGCTGGTCGAGGCGTTGCAGCGGATGCCCGAGCTGGCGCTTGCGCTCTCCGAGCCGGAGATCACCGACCTGGCGACGCAACGTGAGCTGGTCGCCGCGATCGCTGCTGGCTCGCAGGACGAGGCGGTGCGACTGGCGACGA
>DASZRO010000074.1 GCA_035550055.1 Mycobacteriales bacterium
AACGTCGACGCTGAACGCATCCCCATCCGCGCCACGGAGCGGCGGTCACCGCCGACCCAGATGACCTGGCCGACGTGGTCGAGCGCATGGGCGCACCAGTACCACATGTAGAAGGGGTGCACGCCGTGGTACGCGTGCGACGTCCGGTAGAGGTGCGTGTACCAGGGGTCGGTCGCGTACTGCTGCTCGAACTTCGGCCCGATCACCCTCGGGTCGGTGCTCTCCGCGAGGACCTCGTCGAAGAAGTCGACGTAGCTCGGATGGTGCAGCGTCGAGAACTCCCACGGCACCGGGTGGTTGAGGATCACCACGCCGCCTTCGCGCACCAGTGGCTTGTTCCGGTACATGTTGAAGAAGTAGCCGAGGCCCAGGCACGCGGCGAGGATCGGGTTCATCACGCTGTTGACGTTGTAGGGGCACAGATAGGGCAGCCCCATCACCAAGACGTCGGTCTGCCCGTCGACCTCGACCAGCTGCTGACGGTGAACCCGTTCGAGGGTCGCGTCGTGGACCGGCTCGACCGCGCCGGCCGCGATGCCGGTCATGGCGTACGGCGCCTCCATCTTCTGGAAGATCTTCCGGCGCTGTTTCGGCGGCAGCAGGTCCAGTCCGCGCTTCGACCCGAGGAAGGTCGCCTGGTCGCGGATCGACCACTCCCACTCGCGCTTGGTCAGGAAGCCGTACTGCGACGGGAACGCGTCGTTGTTCAGGGTCGTCTCGATCTGGAAGACCTTGACGTGGTCTTTGATGATCCGGCCCATCCGCCACGCGCTCGAGTGCAGCTCCGAGTGCCGCGGGTCCATGAACGACCGCGAGTGGATCATCGTGTGCGCGTTGTGGTGATGGCGCAGTGAGTTGTACGACGCGAGCCCGACCGCCGTGGACTTCCAGCCGCCGTCCATCGCGACGAGGTTGATGTTCACGTACACCAGGAGGTCGGATTCCGCGGCACGCTTGGAGATCTCGACGTCTTCGCCGTGCTCCGTCGTACCGAGGTGAGCAAGGTTCGCGCGGTCCTCGGCGTCGAAGTTGTACAGCCGGTCGGGATAGAACGAGCGGTAGACGCGCTCGCCGACTGCCGCCTTGATCTCCTCGCCGGTCATCCGGCGGTGCAGCGCGGTTGCGACGATGAGCTCGACGTCGTCCACACCCGCGTCGGCGGCGTGCTGAAGCACGTGTTCGAGCACTCGCTGCCGGATGTCGGGCTTGCGCATCGGTGGCAGCGGCAGCGACAGGTCGTCGAAGGCGATCGTCAGCTTCATGCCGGGCCTGAGCAGTGCCGGCAGCGGTTCGGAGTCCAGCGGGTGGAGCAGCGCCTGCTCGATCGCCTCGTCGACGTCGACGACACCGGGAAGCGACTCCGGTGGGTAGATCACCCGAGTGCCGAGCGGGAACTCCTGGAGGTGGAAGGACTCACCGGAGTGCATCAGCAACGGCGGTGTGCGCTCGTCCACGTTGAGGACGAACCCTGGCCGGCTCATGATGCTCTCCTTAGGTCAAAGGCCACCTTGAGTGTCCCAAGCCGACCGCCGTCGTGGGCGTGGTCGAGCGCCTCACGCCAGCGGTCGAGGGGGTAGGCGACGCCGAGCAGGCCGTCCAGCGGCGCCTCTTTCGCCAGCCTCAGCGCGACTGCGAACGCGTCGCCGCCACTGGCGTAGGCACCGGTGACGTCGAGCTCACGAAACCACGCCGGTGTCATGTCGACGCCGTCGCCCGGCACACCCCCGAGCACGACGCGTCCGCCGGCCCTGACGGTGCGCAGCGCGGTGTCGATCGAGCCGCGTGAGCCCACCGCGTCGATCGCCACGTCGACGCCGCCGAGCAGGAACGCAGGACCGCGCTCGGGTTCGAGGCGGAACGCGCGCGTGCTGCGGCGTACCGCGCCTGCGACCTCGGACGGGCTGACGACGTCGGTCGCGCCCATCGCCTTGGCCAGCTCGGCCTGCTTGCCGTGCTTGGCCACCACGGTCACGTGGCCCGCCGGTGTCAGCTCCTTGAGCGCGAGGGCGGTGAACAGGCCGACCGCACCGGCCCCGACCACGAGTGCCGAACCGCCGTCCGCGAGCTGCGCGCGGCGAGCGATGTGGACCGCGCACGCGAGCGGCTCGACCAGCACTGCTCGCTCGTCGGGAAGGTCGTCAGGGACGACGTGCAGCTGCGAGACGTGCGCGACCAGCTCGCCGCTCCAGCCGCCTCCGGTGTCCTTGCAGTAGCCGGTCTGTAGTCCGGGGGAGATGTGGCCGACCGTGATGCGGTCGCAGCGGTTGCGCTTGCCGGCTTCGCAGGCTGCGCATTTCGGGAGTGCTCGGGCCTCGCAGCCGAGCACCGGGTCGATGACGACCCGGCTCCCGGCGGGTATGCCGGGGGCGTCGTCTCTCGTCTCGCCGACCACTTCGTGTCCCGGTACGAAGGGCATGGAGACCAGCGGCGTGAAGTACAGCGAGGTGTGCCCCGAAAGGGTCGCGAGGTCGCTGCCGCAGATGCCCGACAGCCGAGGCCGGACCCGCACCCATCCCTCGCCGTGGGTACGTGGCCCCTCGCGGTGCACCAGCCGCAGAGGTGCGAGTGGGCCGGCCAGCAGGCTCGGCACCCGGGGACCGATGGTACGGGCCGCGACGTAGCGCGGCAGGGAGCGGTAGACCTCGAGGGCCGAGATCACTGCGCAACCGCCTTGCGCGGTGCGGTTGCGTCCCGCTGCGCGGGCCCAGTGGTGGAGTGCCAGATCTCGACCGGCCAGCGCTCTTTGCGAGCGACTCGGGACAACACCACGTCCGGGTCGATGGCGACCGGGTGGCCGACGACGCGCAGCAAGGGAAGGTCACTGGCGGAGTCGGCGTAGGCGTAGCTGGCGGCCAGATCCCATCCTTCGGCGCTCGCGCGGTGTCGCAACCACGCCGCCCGTGACTCGCCCACCAACGGCGGTCGCTGCAACAGCCCGGTGCAGCGCCCGGCCGCGTCGAGGGCGAGCTCGGCGGCGACGATCTCGTCGAAGAGCGGGGCGATCGGGCGGGTCAACGGCGTGATCGCTCCCGTGACGAGGATCAGCCGGTGACCCGCTGCGCGGTGCTCGCGGATCGCCCGGACCGCGGCCGGCGCCAGTCGCGACAGCATCGACTCGCGGACGTGCTCGTCGACGATGCGCTCGAGCTCGGCGAGGGAGGCACCTTCGTAGCGCCGGTAGACCTGGCGCAGGAAGGCCGACCGGTCGCGGCGCTCGGTGGCGAGCCACTGCGGCAACGAGCGGGCGACCTCGCCGAGCTCCCGGGCCTTGGCCGGCAGCCCCAGCTCGCGAAGCCGAAGGCTGAGGTAGGCCTCGACCACGTTGCTGGACAGCAGCGTCCCGTCCATGTCGAAGACGGCGACGGCGTCGGGGTGCTGAGCGGAGACCTGGCGGGTCGGTTCTGGTCGCGGTCCGCGCATCGCCTGCAACGCGGTCATCGGCGAGACGACGGCGGGCACGTGGACGTCCTGCAGGTAGTGGCGCCAGTCGATGACCGTCGCGTCGAAGCCGAACCGCTCGACGTCAGCCGGGTCGAGCGCCTCGTGCAGCGCATACGTCGCAGCGTCGGTGAAGTGCAGCTCGGCTTCGGTGTAGGGCTGGTAGAGATCGAAGTAGCGCCGCAGGAAGTCGATGCGGCCCTTCTGCCGGTCGAGTGACTTCGCCCAAGCGCGGGTCCGGTTGGACCGTGGCAGCGACGTGACGACCTTGTCGGCGGTCCGTTGGGCGCGCTCGGCGATCCGGATGAGTTGGCCCACCCGGGCCGACCCGGGCCAGTTCCACTGCGGAACCTTCACCTCGCCGCGGTCGCGCTGCACCATCGGGTGCTCGACGAAGTACTCGCGGACCAGCTCGTAGAGCAACCCGAACCGCAACGGGTTGCGGGCTCCGGAACAGATCGTGTAGTACGCCGGCGAGCCCGGCTCGGGCGTCTGCGCGGCGGCCGCCAGAGTCGCGTTGACGACGAGGTCGACCGGGATGACGTCGAGTACGCCGTCGGGGATCGCCGGGAACTCGGGCAGGTCGCCACGCCCGAACGCGAGGATGATCGGCTCGGCCATCTTGAAACCCTGGATCCAGCCCGGGAAGGGCTGCTCGAGCGCGCTCTCGATGATGCTCGGTCGCAACACGGTCACCGGCAGATGCGCGGTGGTGTCCTCGACTGCGCGTTCGGTCATGGCTTTGGTGAACGTGTAGCAGTCGGTCCAGCCCAGGCTGCGCCCGCGCTCGCGGCCGGCGTCCACGAGCGCCTTCGACACCCACTCGGCGCGCCGCTTCTCCGCCTCGGCCGACACCGACGACGCTCCGGTGACGTCGTGCTGCTTCTCGGCTTCGGTGCTGAACTCGGCCAGTCGCTCGGCGGTCCGGCTCTCGAGCTCGACCCGGTCGCGCAGCTGCGCGGCCAGCGCCGCCTCGTAGCGCCAGTCCACCTTGTGGTCGAGCCGGCCTTCTCGGATGTGTCCTTGCTGGCGCCCCGCGACGTACGCGGTGGACACGTGGACGTAGTGAGGCCTCGAGCCGCTGGCCGCGATCGCGTCGAGGACGTTGAGCGTGCCCTGGAGGTTGGTGGCGAAGCCTTCGTCGATCGGCGGGTCGAACGACACCTCCCCGGCACAGTGGATGACCACGTCGATGTCGCCGGGCAGCGGCGGAATCCGGTCGAGGTCACCCTCGATGACGGCGATCCGGGTTCCCACGAGGCGGTCGACCTGCTCGGCACCGTCGCGATCGCGGAGCCGACCGAACGCCGCGCCGGCGAGCAGGTCTTTCACGCGCTGCTCCGCGGTCGTGTCGCCCTTCGCGCGTACCAGCAGCACGACCGGGGTCTCGGGCAGGTCGAACAGCACCCGTTCGAGCAGGGCTTCCCCGACGAAACCGGTTGCACCGGTGATCAGGAGCCGTCGTCCCGCGAGGGCCGCCGCAATCGGCGGATTGGTCATGACTTGGCATCCTAGGAGGCGTGACTTCCTGGGCGAGAGCCGAGCGTGCCGAGCTCGTCGACCTGCTGCGACGGTTGGGCCCCGACGCACCGACCGCGTGCGTCGGCTGGACCACCGCGGACATGGCGGCGCACCTCTACGTCCGGGAGCGTCGTGCCGACGCCGGCCCGGGCGTCGTACTCGGCGGACCGTTCGCCTCGCACACCGACCGGGTCATGGCGAGCGTCCTGCGCGTTCACCCGTACGACGACGTCGTGTCACGGGTCGCGGCCGGCCCGCCGCTGTTGCTTCGGCCGGTGGACGAGCAGATGAACCTGTTCGAGTTCTTCGTCCATCACGAGGACGTCCGCCGCGCGAACGGCGAAGGGCGTCGTGGGCTCCCCGCCGCGTTCGACGACGTGATGTGGGAGCGACTGCGCCGGATGCTGCGGTTGTCGTTGCGCCGGATGCGGGGCACCCAGGTGGAAGTCGTGTCCGACCACGGCGGCCGGGCCGTCGTCGGCGGGACCGGTCCGACGGTGCGGATCACGGGACCGGTCGGTGAGCTGGTGCTCTACTCGTTCAACCGCAAGGACATCGCCGAGGTGGAGCTGACCGGGGACCCGTCGGCGGTCGCGGCGCTGCGCGCGGCCCGTCTCGGCATCTGAGCCGATTAGCCTCTAGCGGGTCAGTCGGCTAGTCGAGGAGAGCGCATGTCCAGCAGTGCCAAGGTGACCGGGGCCATCGAGGACCGGTTCGACGAGGTCCTCACGCCGGAGGCGCTGGCCTTCGTCACCGACCTCCAGCGCAAGTTCGGGCCGCGTCGCGCCGAGCTGCTGGAGCGCCGGCGGGCTCGCCGTCAGCAGGCCGCGGACACGGGCAAGCTCGAGTTCCTGGAGGAGACCAAGGAGATCCGCGAGGACGACTCCTGGAAGGTCGCGCCCCCGGCCGATCTGGTCGATCGCCGCGTGGAGATCACCGGCCCGACGGAGAAGAAGATGCTCGTCAACGCGCTGAACTCCGGCGCGAAGGTGTTCATGGCCGACTTCGAGGACGCGAGCGCTCCGACCTGGCACAACAAGGTGCAGGGCCAGATCAACCTGACCGACGCCATCGAGCGGCGGATCGACTTCACGACGCCCGAGGGGAAGAGCTACGCGCTCAACGAGACGGTCGCCACGCTGATGCCGCGGCCACGCGGTTGGCACCTGCCGGAGAAGCACGTGCTGGTCGACGACGAGCCGATGAGCGGCGGCCTGTTCGACTTCGGCCTGGTGATCTTCCACAACGGGCAGCGCCTGCTCGACAAGGGCACCCGGCCGTACTTCTACCTGCCGAAGATGGAGTCCCACCTCGAGGCGCGGCTGTGGAACGAGGTGTTCGTCCACGCGCAGGAGTCGCTCGGCCTGCCGCAGGGGACCATTCGCGCGACGGTGCTGATCGAGACCATCCCGGCGGCGCTGGAGATGGAGGAGATCCTTTACGAGCTCCGCGACCACTCCTACGGTCTCAACGCCGGGCGCTGGGACTACATGTTCTCGATGATCAAGACCTTCCGGGACCGCGGGGAGCAGTACCTGCTGCCGGACCGCAACAGCGTCACGATGACGGTGCCGTTCATGCGCGCCTACACCGAGCGGCTGGTGCAGACCTGCCACAAGCGCGGCGCGTTCGCGATGGGCGGCATGGCCGCGTTCATCCCGAGCCGCAAGGACCCGGAGATCAACCGGGTGGCGTTGGAGAAGGTGGCCGCGGACAAGAAGCGCGAGGCCAACGACGGCTTCGACGGCACCTGGGTCGCCCACCCGGATCTCGTCCCCACTGCGATGGCG
>DASZRO010000075.1 GCA_035550055.1 Mycobacteriales bacterium
GGGCACGGGACGACGCTAAAGTTACTGACAACCGTTGTCAATATCCTCCGTTTTCCCGAAGCAGCACACAACGTGGTCACCGAACCGGACGATCGGCGTACGACGGGACAAGGTGCGGGGTTGTGTGTGCTACTTCGGGGAGGACCAGTAGCGGTAGTCGTGGTGGACGCGCAGGTTGAGGCGCCGGTAGAGCTCGATCGCCGCGGCGTTGCCGACCTCCACCTGCAGGTACACGTGGCGGGCGCCACGGCGCGCCGCGTCCTTGAGCGCGCCGAGGGTGACCGCCGCGCCGAGGCCTTCCCGTCGGCGATCGGGAGCCACGGCGACCGCGAACAGTCCGGCCCATCGTGCGTCGACCGAAGCGCGGGCCACCGCGACCGCTCGTTCCCCGTCTCGCAGTGAGAGGTACGACGCGGCCGGGTGGTTCTCGATCACGCGGCGGCCGACCTCACCCGGTGCGTGCGCACCCTGGGAGTAGCAGGCGTACCACGCCTCGTCCGGCGCATCCGCCGCAACGAGCTCCAAGCCGCCGGCCACCGCACCCGCCACCGCATTCGGCATGCCCTGCAACGCATGGGCGACCTCGCCGGTCATGACGTGCGACACGGCGCCGAGCTGCCACCCGCGATCGGACAGGTACGCCGGAAGCTGCGGCGGGGACGCCCCGTCGGCCTGTGAGACGGTCGGCGGCAGCCCTCGTTCGGCGTACCAGTCGGTGACCAGATCCAACGCCCGCTCCAACGGAACGCCCGCATCCCCCACCGCCATCGCCGAGTTCGACCGACGGGTGAAGCCGCCGGACGCGCGCAGCAGCCAGTCGCCGAGCCGCACCGTCTCGAGCGCCCGCCACCCGAACGCGGCCAGCTGCTGGACCTCGGTCGGCGTAGCGGTGGCCGACCGGCCGGGCGGCATCTCGCGCCGCGCCTCGATACTGGCGACCGCCACCTTCGCGACCGAGCCGTCCCGTCGGCGGACCGACCAATGCTCGGGATCGGCCTCGACGATCTCCCCCACCACGCTGATCGGACCGACCGGTGTGGCCACCCGGAGGGTGACCTGGGTCCCGTTGCGCGGCACCGCCGGGAGCTCGTCAGCCACGAAAATGCGCTCCCGGTTTCGCATGTGGTCCAGGCGACCGTGATACTAGAAGGCGTTGCAGCCGAGGGAGGATCTGAACAGTGACGTACGTCATCGCCGAGCCGTGTGTCGATCTGCTCGACAAGGCGTGTATCGAGGAATGCCCGGTCGACTGCATCTACGAGGGCGCGCGCATGCTCTACATCCACCCCGACGAGTGCGTCGACTGCGGTGCGTGTGAGCCGGTCTGCCCGGTCGAGGCCATCTTCTACGAGGACGATGTGCCCGACAACTGGAAGGACTTCTACAAGGCGAACGTCGAGTTCTTCGAGGAGATCGGCTCGCCCGGCGGCGCATCGAAGACCGGGAAGATCGACAAGGATCACCCCTTCGTCGCCGCGCTGCCACCTCAGGCGCACGACGAGCACTGAGGTTCTCCGAGCGGTCCGCCAGTGACCTCTTGGCTGGGAAGCCTTCCGGACTTCCCGTGGGATCTGCTCGCGCCGTACGCCGAGAAGGCGCGCGCGCATCCCGACGGCATCGTCGACCTGTCGGTCGGTACGCCGGTCGACCCGACGCCCGCGATCGTCCAGCAAGCGCTGATCGCGGCCGCGGATGCGCCGGGCTACCCGCTCACTGCGGGCACCCCCGCCCTCCGCGAGGCGATCGCGTCCTGGTTCGAGCGCCGTTTCGGCGCGACGGTCGACCCGGCGGCGGTGCTTCCGGTGATCGGCACGAAGGAGCTGGTCGCCTGGCTGCCGACGCTGCTCGGCGCCGCGACCGTCGGCTACCCGTCACTGGCCTACCCGACGTACGACGTAGGAGCGCGGATCGCGGGCGCGACAGGGCTCGCGGTCGACGGGACGGTCGCGCTGGGGCCGGAGCGGCTGGACCTGCTGTGGGTGAACTCGCCGAGCAACCCGACCGGAGCCGTGCTGCCCGCAGAGCACCTTCGCAAGGTCGCGGACTGGGCCCGCGAGCGCGGGTCCGTGGTCGCCAGCGACGAGTGCTACGCCGACATCTACTACGGCGAAGCGCCGCCGGTGTCCGTCCTGTCCCCGGAGGTCTGCGGCGGCAGTCACGACGGTCTGCTCGCGGTGCACTCGCTGTCTAAGCGCTCCAACATCGCCGGTTACCGGGCAGGGTTCGTCGCCGGTGACCCGGCGCTGGTCAAGCGTTTGCTCGAGGTGCGCAAGCACGCCGGCATGATCGTCCCGGCGCCGGTGCAGGCTGCGACCGTGGCGGCGCTCGGCGATGACGACCACGTGGTCGCACAACGCGCGCGCTACGCCGCCCGCCGTACGTTGCTGCTCGGCTCCCTGCGCAGTGCCGGCTTCACCGTCGAGGACACCGGCGCAGGCCTGTACCTGTGGTCGACGCGCGACGAGGGGTGCTGGGACACCGTCGGGTGGCTTGCCGAGCGAGGGATCCTCGCGGCGCCCGGGGAGTTCTACGGCGCGGCGGGCTCGCGCCACGTGCGGATCGCACTGACGGCGACCGACGAGCGCGTCGCCGCCGCAGCCGCTCGACTTGTCCGTGGCTGAGATCGCCAGGCCGAGCCACACGGACAACCTGCGGTTTCGCCCACTCGTTCGCGACGACCTGCCCATGTTGTTCGAGTGGTTGCGGCAGCCGCACGTTGCCAAGTGGTGGCGAGAGGTCCCTGCTGATCTGGCCGCCGTCGAGGCCGAATACGGACCGTGCATCGACGGCGCGGATCCGACCGAGCTGTACGTCGT
>DASZRO010000076.1 GCA_035550055.1 Mycobacteriales bacterium
GCCCCGTCACGCCGCCCTCGAAGCGGGTACCGGCACTCTGGCCGACCTGATCGCTGACGCGCGGGCGATCCCCGCCGCGGCGTACGGGGTGTCCAAGTCAGCGACGAAGCAGGTCATCGACCTCACCGCACCCGCCCGCGCATGGGTGGTCGCGATCCCCGACGCGGCAGCAACAGCCTTCGCCGACTACCTCACCTAACCCAGCAACGCTCCATTGCTGGGGAATCTGCCCAGCAACGGGCCATCGCCTGGTCGAAAGCCACAGCAACGGAGCGTTGCTGGGTGGGGGGCCGCGGTGGGAGGGCTCAGCTGAAGGAGTCGCCGCAGGCACACGAGCCCGTGGCGTTGGGGTTGTCGATCGTGAAGCCCTGCTTCTCGATCGTGTCGACGAAGTCGATCGTCGCCCCGGCGAGGTAGGGCACGCTCATCCGGTCGACGACGACCTTGACGCCGCCGAAGTCGGTGAACGTGTCGCCCTCGAGCGTGCGCTCGTCGAAGAACAGCTGGTAGCGCAGCCCCGAGCAACCCCCGGGCTGGACCGCGATCCGCAGCGCGAGGTCGTCGCGGCCCTCCTGCTCGAGCAGGCTCTTGACCTTGACCGCAGCGGAGTCGGAAAGCACGACCGACTGGGTGGTCTCGACGCTGGTGTCCTGCACCGTCATTTGGGGACGCTCCTCGGCTGACTGCTGGTGGTTCCACTGTACGCAACCACGCCCGTGCGGGCACTGTTCCCGTTCAGCGAGTCCAGGCTCGGGCAATCGACGCGCCGAGCCGCCGTACGCCGGCAGCCCCCGCGGCCAGCGCCGCCTCGGCCGATCCCAGCTCCTCGGCGACGGACCAGACCTCGTCGATCCCGTGAGCGGCGGCGTCCCGGCTGCCGATCTGCGCCTGGCCGGCTGCCACCACACACGGCACGCCCGCTTGCTGCGCCCGCTGCGCCA
The DNA here is from genome assembly GCA_035550055.1 of Mycobacteriales bacterium. Classification (NCBI taxonomy): domain Bacteria; kingdom Bacillati; phylum Actinomycetota; class Actinomycetes; order Mycobacteriales; species Mycobacteriales bacterium. The sequence goes on from DASZRO010000076.1 coordinate 942, forward strand.
CGCCGGAGACCACCTTGCCGCGCAGCGACGTCGCGTCGAATCGTCCTTCGCCGGTGACGACGAGATCGGCGCAATCGACCGCCGCCGCCAAGCCGACCGCGGCCATCACCACGTCGGCGCCGGAGCACCGCCGCGCGCCGAGCGCGAGCAACCCGAACCCGAGCCCGCCCGCTGCGCCAGCGCCCGGCTGGTCGCGCAGGCCCCGCATGCCGACCGCGGCCTCGACCAGGTCCGCCCAGCGCTCGAGCGCGGCGTCGAGCGCCATCACCGCGGCGGTGTCAGCGCCCTTCTGCGGTCCGTAGACGGCGGACGCCCCGTACAGCCCGAGCAACGGGTTGTCGACGTCGGTCGCCACGATCAGCTCGACTCCCGGCGCCGCCGGCGGGGTGACCGGCGCAAGCTCGCCTAGCGCGATCCCACCACCGCGAAGGTGCGCGGCCGGCTGCGCCCCAAGGGCAGCCCATAGCCCAGCGCCGCCGTCGTTCGTCCCCGAACCGCCGAGGCCCACGACCACGGTCGTCACTCCCCCGGTCGCCGCGGCTGCCGCGACCAGCTGACCGACGCCGTACGTCGTCGCCGTTCGCACGTCGCCACCGAGCTCCTGCAGCTCCGCCAAGCCGCAGGCACCCGCCGACTCGACGTACGCCGTCTCCCCCGCGACCAGGAACTCGCGGGTGCGGACCAGGCCGGTCGGACCCTGCGCTGCGACGCCGACCAGCCGCGACCCGGCGATCACCGCGAGAGCGTCGAGCATCCCCGGCCCGCCGTCGGAGACCGGCGTGAGCACCAGCTCGTCGTCGGGCGCGACCTCGTGCCAGCCGTCGGCGAACGCGGCGGCCGCGTCAGCCGCTGACAACGTGCCGCCGAACGAATCGGGCGCAACGACAACTCGCATGACGCCATCTCACCCGACTGCTAGGCAGGACCCATGGCCGAGGTGACCCTGCGACCCGCGACGCGGGCCGACGCCGACGAGTGCGTGCGAGTCCAGCTGGCGGCCTTCGCCGACCTCGACCGCCGGATGCACGAGCCGGAAGAGCAGGTGAGTGAGGTCCAGCGGACCCGAGCTCGCAGCCGGATCGAACACTTCGTCGAGCACGACCCGGAAGGCTCCTGGGTGGCGGTCGCCGACGGCGCGATCGTCGGGTGCGCGTTCGCGTTGAAGCGGGACCGCCTCTGGGGGCTCTCGCTGCTGGTCGTCGACCCCGCGGCGCAGTCGGTCGGCGCCGGCCGGCGGCTGATCGACGCGACGCTGCGCTACGCCGAAGGATGCGACCGCGCGATCATCCAGTCGAGCAGCGACGCCCGGGCGATCCGCACCTACGCCACAAGCGGGTTCGAGCTCTACCCGCAGGTCACCGCGAAGGGCCGGCCGTCGATGGCGGCGGCGCCGCCGTCGGTCACGCGAGTCCGAAACGGTACGACGCAGGACCTGGCGTTCGCCGACGGCATCGACCGCCGGGTCCGCGGCGCCGGACGCGGACCAGATCATGCGTGGATCGCCGGGTTCGCGCCGATGTACGTCGTCGACGACGCCGACGGACAGGGCTACGCCTACCTGCGTGACGCGGACGTCTACCTGCTGGCAGCGACCGACGACGACACGGCGAGCGCCCTGCTCTGGCGGTGCCTCCAGCACAACGCCGAGCTGGGTCTCGACGCCACGGTTCCCCACATCACCGCGGAGCAGCAGTGGGCGGTGAGGGCAGCGCTGGCCGCCGGGCTGGCGATCCGGCCCGACGGGCCGGTGTTCTGGCGCGGGATCACCCCGCCGCGGGCGTACCTGCCGTCGGGGGCGTACCTCTAGCCCCGGTTCACGAGCGCAGGTTCGTCACCCAGGCGAACTCGGTGCCGGTCAGCCCGAGCGATCGGGCGCTGCCGTCGAACCACAGCTGTGCGTCCGTGGTCGGTCGCTGGGTGGGCACGTCGTCCTCGGCGTGCTTGCCCAGCACCCACTTGCCGGGCTGGTAGACGACGTACCCGTCGGATCGCCCGAGCACGGTGATCACGTCGGAGGCGACGAGCTGCCAGGCGCCGTTCACGTAGCGCACCAGGTCGGAGCGCGTCCCGGACCTGCTGGACCCGTAGACGGTCAGCCAGGGCACGTCGTCAGGCCCGACGAACGTGCCGTCGTTCATCTGCCACGCCGTCGAGCCAGTGGCGTAGTGGCCGAGCGGCGTGCGCGCGCTGTTGTCGTCGAGGGCGTAGTCGTCGAAGTCGCTGGCCTGGGTGCCGTAGAAGCCCTCGTCGTCGCCGACCTCGACGAGCAGCTGTTTGCCGTCGGAACTGGCGAGCTCCCCGGCCAGGTAGGGCAGGGACTTGCTGCCGGCGTAGCGGTGGACCGACACGTGTTGCCCGGAGAAGGAGTTGAGCCGCACCGTGCTGCTCGTCGGCGTACCCCGCTTCGAGCTGTGGGTGACCTGGTCGATCACGCCGTGCGGGTAGACGGCGTCGGGGTAGTTGGTGTCCGCGACGGTGACGAGGTGCGGCTTCGGCTTCAGCACCAGGCGCGCCGCCCGCTCGCCCTTGCCGATGACGACCAGAGTGTCACCGGCGAAGCCCAGCGGGTAGCTCGCATGAGTCAGCCGGACCTGCCGGCCGGTCACGACGTCCATCGCCACGACGGCGATGCTGCCCGTCTTCGGATTCGACTCGAGCCATGCCAGCCACGTCCCGTCCGACGACGCCTCGAGGTTGCTGGCCGTCGTCACGCCGCGCGGCTGCGCGGTCGGCGCGATCCGATCCGGGCTTCCCGTCGATGCGTCCGAGGACACGGGTACGACGTAGACACTGCCCTGCGAGATGTAGGCGAGCTCCCCTACCGACGACGCGCTCGCCCGCGCCGTCACGGGAGACACCACGGCAACCGCGCTCGCGGCCATGACTGCGGCGGTGGCCCACCTGCCGGTGCGCCCGCTCACAGCGGGGTGCTCGATCCCGACCCGGAGACCACCCCGTTGACCCAACTCAGCTCACTGCCCTGGATGTCGATGGGACCGATCTCCTTGTCGTCGAACCACAGCTGCGCATCAGCGGTGGGAACCGGGTTGAAGTCCTCGTCGGGACTCTGCTTGTCGAGCACCCACTTGCCGGGCTGGACCACCGCGTAGCCCAACGGCGAGCCCGCGACGGTGATCGCATTGCTGGCCACGAGGTGCAACCTGCCGTCGACGGCGCGTACGACGACGCCACGCACTGTCTTGCCGTAGTCGTGCAACGCCAGCCAGGCCTCGTCATTCGGCCCGACGAAGGTCGCGGTCTGCAGCCGCCAGTCGGCGGCGTTCGTGCCGTAGTGGCCGAGCTGCCGGCGGGGATATCCGGGGGCCAGCGTGTACTCGTCGAAGTCCGAGCTCGGGCCGATCCCGTCGAAGTCCTGATGGTTGCCGCGCTCGACCAGCAGCTTCTTGCCGTCGGGGCTGACCGCGTCGATGTTCGCAGTGACGTTGCGGTAGTCACGGCCGATGACGTAGCGATGCAGCAGGGTGTGGTCACCGGAGAAGGTGGTCAGCCGCAGGTTCTCGCGGTCCACCCGACCGTCGCCCCGGGACGCCACGTCGACGACCCCTTTGGAGTACGTCGCGACGGCGTACGCGTTGCCGGGAAGCCGCACGTAGTGCGGCTTCGGCGTCATCACGAGTCGCTCGGTGTAGCCGCCGATCGAGACCAGGGTGTGCCCGGAGAAGCCGAGCGGGTAGACGCTGTTGCCCAACGTCGTGATCGTCCCGTCGACGTTGTCGCGCACCACGGTGCGGCCGCCGACCTCGACCTTGCCGTACCGCTTGTTGGGCTTGTCGATGGTCTCCGACCACGCCATCCAGTGCTCGTCGGCGGACACGACGACGTCGCTCACCTCGACGTACTTCGGCGCGGCGACCTTCGTCACCGGGGCGATCTGCACCGGAGCGCCAGACGTCGAGCCGTCGCTCATCACCCCGACGAGGTCCAGCTGCCCCGACGCGGTGACATAGGCCAGCTGACCGGCCGGCACCGCTGCGGCGTGGGCGACGCCCGGGACCAGCGGCGTCAGAGTGGTCAGCGCTGTGACGGCGACCGCTGCCACGACACGTCCGGGCGGTTTCATGGCGCGATCCTGGTGCCCTCAGGTGAGCCCGTCAACGGCAACGAGCGGCGCATACTGCTGGTGATCTTCAACGGGAGGGTGACGTGGCGGCTGTCGTGTGGAAGGACGAACCCGAGGAGCACGACTACCCGGCGGCCGAGGCGTACCTCTCGCTGCTCGCAACGCCAGGCGTGGCACGGACACTGGCCGGCAAGCTCCAGACGGCGCCGCTCGTGCACCAGAAGGCGAAGGACATCCTTCGTGCCGCGCAGCTCGCCCTGCTGCCCACCGACAACGCGCACGTGAAGGCCGACCTGGCCAAGATCAAGGACGGCAAGCGCCTCTCGCCGATCCTGCTGATCCGCGGAAACCTCACGACGGGCACGCCGCTGCAGGTCGCCGACGGTTACCACCGGGTGTGCGCGAGCTATCACGTCGACGAGAACACCGACATTCCCTGCCGCATCGCCGACGCCTGAGCGCCGCACGCCATGACCTTCACCACGCTGGCGCTGATCGTCACCGTCGGCATCGCCGGACCCCTGCTCGCCCTGCCGCGCCAGTGGCATCTGCCGGTCGTGCTCGGCGAGCTGGTCGCCGGGATCCTGCTCGGCCCGACCGGTAGCGGGACCCTGCACGCCACCGACCCGTCGTTCACGCTGCTCGCCGACGTCGGCTTCGCCCTCGTCATGTTCGTCGCCGGATCGCACGTGCCGGTCCGGGATCCCGCCATCATTCGGTCGCTGCGCACGGGTGGCCTGCGCGCGGTCGGCGTCGCGGTGGTGTCGATCCCGCTGGCGCTCGCGATCTCACACGGATTCGGCACCGGACACACCGCGCTCTACGCGGTCCTCATGTCCTCGTCCTCGGCCGCGCTGATCCTGCCGATCGTCGACTCGCTCGGGCTCGGCGGCGAGGCAATCACCGCGGCGTTGCCGCAGATCGCCCTTGCCGACGCCGCGTGCATCGTCGCGTTGCCGCTCGCGATCGACCCGTCGAGAGCGGGCCGCGCCTCGCTCGGAGCGCTCGCGGTCATCGCCTGCGCCGCCGTGCTGTACGTCGCCCTCAGCTACGTCGAGAAGAAGGGCTGGCGTCACCGCGTCCACGAGCTGTCAGAGGAACGGTCCTTCGCCCTCGAGCTGCGGATCAGTCTCGCGATCCTGTTCGGCTTGGCGGCCGTCGCCACCAAGACGCACGTGTCGATCATGCTGGCCGGCTTCAGCTTCGGCATCGCGGTTGCGGCCGTCGGTGAGCCGCGGCGGCTTGCCAAGCAGCTGTTCGCGATCACCGAAGGCTTTCTCGGCCCGCTGTTCTTCGTGTGGCTCGGCGCCTCGCTGGACATCCGCGCGCTCGGCAGCCATCCGAAGTTCATCGCTCTCGGCGTCGTTCTCGGCCTGGGAGCCGCGACGACGCACACGGCGATGGCCGTCACGAAACAGCCGATCGCGGTCGCTGCGTTGTGCTGCGCGCAGCTCGGCGTACCGGTTGCGGCGGCGACCCTCGGCACCCAGTTGGGGCTGCTCGCGAATGGTCAGCCGGCCGCGCTCATCCTGGGGGCGTTGGTGACGATTGCGATCGCGACGCTGTCCGGCGGCGTGCTCGCACCACGAACCGGATCAGCAGCACCACCAGGACCACCGCAACCGCAGCCGCGAAGTACCCCGAGTAGGTCACGATCGTCGTGACGTGACTGCCGGCGGCGTCGCTGAGCGCCGTCCAGAAGCCGATCCAGATCACCGCGCCCGCGGTGCTGAACAGCATGAAGCGCCGGAACGTCATGTCGGAGATGCCCGCGAGGATGCCCATCGCCTGGCGTACCCCGTCGATGAACCGGCCGACGAGCAGCACGAGCCAACCGCGGCGGTTGAAGAACGTCTCGGCCTTGTCGAGCCGCTCCTCGGTGAGCAGGACGTACTTCCCGTAGCGCTCGACCAGCGGGCGCCCGCCGTACACGCCGATCGCGTAGCCCGCCGCGCTGCCGACCATCGAGGCGACGAGCCCGACGATCGCCACGGCGACGATGTTCAGGCTGCCGGTCCCGGCGTAGAGCGCCGCCGCGATCAGCACGAGCTGGCCCGGGAGCGGGACTCCCATGTTCTCGATGAACAGTGACCCGGCGACCGCGTAGTAGCCGTAGTGGCGCAGCGTGGGCTCGAAGTGCTGGAGCCCGCCGGGCAGCGGAGACGGCGACGGCGACGGCGTCGCCGTGACTGCCCCCCAGATGTCGATCACGTCGCGGCTATTGACTCACAGACCCGGTGCTCCCCACACCGGGAACCACCGAGACAGGTCTTGCTCCACCTTGAGGTCGTGGCCGAGCTGTTCTTTGATCTGTAGCTCGCGCATGTTGTCGCGCTTGTCCTTGCCGACCGGCGCGAACGGGTACCACGCCCCGCGCTTGTAGAGATAGATCAGGCCGATCGTCGGCTTCTCACCGTCGCTGAAGGCGACCAAGGTGCACAGCAGGGCTGGCCCGAAGCCGGCTTGGTCGAGGGTCGAGTTGACGGCGTGGAGGTCGGTGATCAGCCCCGAGATGTCCGCCGGCGTCGTACGCCGCGTCAGCCAGGTGAAGCCGAACGAGTCGGTGGACTCCTCGTACTTTGCGGCGCCGCTCGCATCCCCGACGGTGAGCAGCTGCTGGACCTCGTCCCGCAGCCCGGCGAACGCGCCGCCCTCAGCCGGCTTCACGCACACCGACCCGACGCCGGTCGGCCGCAGGTTCGCGGCCGCCTGAAGCGTCACCGCGGCGCTGGGCAGCGCGAACAGGTCGTCGAGGTCGGGCAACGCCCGCCGGCTTCGCCCGAAGACGGTGTCGAGCAGTCCCATCCGAGTCCGGCTCAGGCGGGCTGGCCGAGCTGCGCCGAGATCTCGGCGAGCTGCTGAAGGCGGCGCTCGAGCGACGGATGTGTGGCGAACAGCGACGAGATCGAGAACCCGTTGGCCAGCGCGGGAGTGAAGAAGAACGCGTTGAAGGGCTCGGCATGGCGCAGGTCGTTGGTCGGGATGCGCGCCATGTCACCGGTCACTTTCTGCAGCGCGGATGCCAGCGCGGACGGCCGGCCGGTCAGGATCGCACCCGACCGGTCGGCAGCGAGCTCGCGATAGCGCGACAGCGCACGGGTGAGCAGGAACGAGATCGCGTAGACGATCATCGACACCAGCATGACCGCGAACATCATCGCGGCGGTGTTGTCCTGACTGTTGTTGTTGCGGTTGCTGTAACCGCCGCCGAACCCGCCGAACATCTCGCTGTAGAACATGAATCGGGTCAGCAGGCCGGCGGCGACACCGAGGAACGAGGCCACTGTCATCACCGCGACGTCGCGGTGGGCGACGTGCGACAGCTCATGCGAGAGCACGCCTTCGAGCTCGTCGGTGTCGAGGCGTCGCAGGATGCCGCTGGTCGCGCAGACGACGGCCCGGTTGGGGCTGCGGCCGGTCGCGAACGCGTTGGGAATGTCGGTGTTGGCGATCGCCACTCGAGGCTTCGGCATGTCCGCGAGCGCACACAACCGGTCGACGACGCCGTGCAGCTCGGGTGCCTCTTCGGGTGTCACGATGCGGCCGTGCATCGCGTAAAGCGCGATCCGGTCGGAGAACCAGTACTGGCAGAACAAGACGATCAGCGCGATCACGATGACCGCGCCGGCGTTGATGCCTGACGCGATCAGTGCGGCCATGACGCCGACGTACAGCGCGCCGATCAAGAAGATCGTGAACGTCATCCGGGCCGTGAGGTTGTGGTCCGGTTTGATGCGGGTTGTTGCCATCAGTCTGGGATCAGTCCTTCGTCGGTGAGAAGCGCCTTGACCTCAGCCAGCGATGCGTCGGCCGAGGGCAGGATCAGCTCGGACGGCACGATGTGGTCGTCCGGCAACGGCGTACCCAGATCGCGCACCTTCGCAAGCAGCTCGCCGAGCGCGACATCGAACGCCTCGACGTCGTCGGCCTCGCAGGCGGCCATCAGGGCGGTGTCGAGCTCGTTGAGCGCGTCGTGCCCGGAGTCCGGTACGTCGAGTTGGCCCTCGCCGAGGATGCGAACGATCATGACTTCGTCTCTCCCCCGGCCGGAAGCGCTTTCTTGAGGTTCGCGAGCTCGAGCTCGATGTCGGTGTTGGCCGCGCCTCGGTCGAGCTCGGCCTGGATGTCGTCCTTGCCGCCCGGAATGCTCGCGTCGTCGAGGGCCCCGGAAGCAAGCAGCTCGTCCACCGCGCCGGCCCTCGCCTGCATCTCCTGGGTCTTGTCCTGGGCGCGCTGCATCGCCATGCCGACGTCGCCCATCTCCTCGGAGATGCCCGAGACGGCTTCGCCGATCTTGGTCTGCGCCTCCGCCGCGGTGTAGGTCGCCTTGATGGTCTCCTTCTGCGTACGGAAGGCGTCGACCTTGGCTTGCAGCTTCTGCGAGGCCTGGGTGAGCTTCTCCTCCTCGGCCTGCAGCTGAGCGTGCTGGGTCTGCAGATCGGCGAGCTGCTGGTTGGCGGTCGCACGGCGGGTCAGCGCTTCCCGGGCGAGGTCGTCGCGACCTTGGCCGACCGCCTGCTGCGCCTGCGCCTGGAGCTTGTCGGCGCTGGCCTGCACCTGCTGCATCTGCAGCTCGATGCGCTTGCGGCTGGTGGCCACGTCGGCAACGCCGCGCTTGACCTTGGTGAGCAGCTCGAGCTGCCTTTCGTAGGAGTAGTCCAGCGTCTCCCGCGGGTCCTCGTGCCTGTCGAGGATCTTGTTCGCCTTCGCCCTGAGGATCAGGGACAACCGCCGACCCATGCTCATGCCGTCCGACCTCTCTGCATCGCGGCGCGACGAGCGTCCGTGATCTCACCCTAGTCGGGTTGCTGAACACCGCCTGAGCGCTTCGCCTACGGCGAAAGGACGCTTCGTACACTCACGACGTGCCGTTCGGACGCTCGAAGTCGACCGCTGCCGAGAACACGTCCGCGGATCCGGTCGACTCCGAGGGCGCCAGGTCCGAGAGCGGCGGGTCCGAGGCCGGCAAGGGGCGGCCGACCCCGAAGCGTGCCGACGCGCGCAAGGCGCGGCGGATGGCCGGCACGTCCGGCGGCGCCGCCGGCCGCGGCGGGTCGGGTGCCGACGCGCGGGCACGCGCCCGGGCCGAACGGCAGCGTCAGCGAGAAGCGCTGTTGACCGGCGACGAGCGCAACCTGCCTCCTCGAGACGCCGGGCCGGAGAAGCGGCTGGCCCGTGACGTCATCGACGCGAAGTGGACCGTCGGACAGATCTTCATCCTGGTCGTGTTCGTCGAGTTCGTGCTCGCGGCGTTCGTGGACAGCCGGCCGGTCCAGGAGGTGCTCAACCTCGCCGGGCCGATCAGCCTGCTCGTGATCGGCGTCGACAGCTACCGCCACGGGCGCGCGGCCAAGAACGCGGTGGCGGCGAAGTTCGGCGCCGGGCGGACCCAGGGCGTCGCGACGTACGCGTTCGTGCGCGCGATGCTGCCGCGCCGGTTCCGCCGGCCACCGCCGAAAGTCGCCCGCGGCGGCACCCCGCTCTGAGCCCTCCCAGGCCGATGGCCCACCTTCCGCGGCTTACTCGCTCAGCGACATCGGGCCGTACACCTCACGACCGTCTTCGAACAGCGTGACCTGGGCGACACCGGCCGCTGCCAGCTCACGCCAGGCCTCGCCGATCCAGGTCTCGGCGTCGGCCTGCGTCGGAAAGGACTCCGCGGGCAGTTCGCCGTCGTCGAGCGCGACCGCGTCGGAGTTCTCGAACCGCCAGGCCCACGCCACACCCCAACCCTATTCACCCCCCACCTTCACCCAGCAACGCTGCGTTGCTGGGGCAACTCCCCGGGTAAAGGAGCGTTGCTGGGCAAAAGCCACAGCGACGGAGCGTTACTGGGGCGAAAGGCACAGCGACGGAGCGTTACTGGGCGAGGACGGCGCGGGCGATCTCGCGGGCGATCAGGTACGGCGTGGTCTGGCCCTCGTCGATGATCATCGTGGTGCCGTCGGCGTACAAAGCCTCCCGGCCGGCGTAGAGCCGTCGCATCGCAACCGCGGGCGACTCCCCGAGCCACGGCCGGTCGGTCCCGGCGACCCGCTTGGCGAGGATCTCGATGTCCGCGCGCAGCCAGACCACGAAGCCGCTGCGGTGCAGCCGGTCGAGATCGAGCGGATCGGTGACGATCCCACCCGCCACGCCCGCGATCAGCGGGCCACCCTCGGACAGCGCGACGTCGAGCGAAGCCGACTCGGCGCGGCGAAGCGCCAGGACGCCGTCTTCTTCCTGCACCCGCCTGGTGTCCTTGCCGACGGCTCGGGCGAGCAGCTCGTCGTTGTCGTAGTACGGCCAGCCCAGGACGGTCTCCAGGGCCCGGCCGACGGTCGTCTTGCCGGCGCCCATCATCCCGATCAGCAGGACGCGGTCGTACCGCGGGACGCTCACCTCACGCGCGACGCAACGAACGGCGGCTTCACAACCTGCATCATCAACGGCTTGCCGCGCACGTCAACCTTCACCCGGTCGCCCTCCCCAACGGCGCGCGACAGATAGGCAAGGGCGATGCCGGCCTTCAGGGTCGGTGAGAACGTGCCGCTCGTGATCTCCCCCAGGTCGTCGTCGGCGAGTGAACGCACCGCCATGTGCGCGCGCGGGATCCCGCGCTCCTCGGTACGCAGCCCCCACAGCAAGCGGGGCGTGCCGACCTCCCGCTCCCGGGTGATGACGTCGCGTCCCCAGAACTCCGGCTTGTCCCAACCGACCGCCCAGCCGAGGCGGGCCTGGACCGGGGTGGTCGCCACCGTCAGGTCCTGACCGTGCAACGGATATCCCATCTCGGTACGCAACGTGTCGCGTGCGCCCAGACCGCACGGCATCCCACCCAGCGCCTGGGCGGCGCCCAGTACGGCGTCCCACAGCTCACCGGCGACGTCGACCGTCGGCATCAGCTCGTAGCCGTGCTCGCCGGTGTAGCCGGTCCGGCACACCACGACGGGCGCGCTCCTGCCGTTGGCGCCACGCCAGTCGACACGTGCAAAGGCCATGTAGTCCATCGCGGACGGCAGGTTGACCGCGGCGAGGACCTCCGCCGACTTCGGGCCCTGCACGGCGATCGTCGCGAGATAACGGTGCACGTTGGTGACCGCGACGTCGTCGGGCTTCTCGTCACACAGCATGCGTACGACGGCGTCGGTGTTGGCCGCGTTCGGGACCAGGAACAGGTCCTTCTCCTCGCGGTAGACGATCAGGTCGTCGACCACCCCGCCGGTCCCGTCGTCACAGCACATCGTGTACTGCGCCTGACCGGGGCCGATCCGGTCGAGATCGTTCGTCAGGCACGAGTTCACGAACTCGACGGCGCGAGGCCCGCTGACCCGCAGCTTGCCGAGGTGGCTGACGTCGAAGACGCCGACCGTCGTACGGGTGGCGGTGTGCTCCTCGACGACACCGGCGTACGACAACGGCATCGACCAGCCACCGAAGTCGGCGAACTTCGCTCCGAGCGCCCGGTGCCGGTCGGCGAGTGGGCCCTCGATCACGGCGGCCTCGCTGGTCGCGGCTGCGGTCATGATCGGCGACGCTACCTCTCCTGCTGTGGTGGGCGAACGGCACATAGGTCACCTAGGTAGTGCCCCAGCTGTACGCCGGTGCCACCCGTACGGCCACAGCAATACCGATGTGCCATCCGCTCACTAGCATCGCGGGGCATGACCCGGCTCTCGTTGACCTCGGTTCGGCTCTCTGACGTGGACGCCGACGCGCTGATCATCGGCGTCGCCCGCAAGGGCCGCTCCCTCGTCGTCGCCCCAGGCGCAGCCGATCTCGACAAGGCGCTGAAGAAGCGGCTGGAAGAGGCGCTGCAGGCGCTCGGGGCGACCGGACGGGCCGGCGAGCTCACCAAGCTCGCGACGCTCGGCGCCACGAAGGCCGCCACCGTCGTGGCGGTCGGGCTGGGCGACGCCCCGAACGGCACCGGCCGCTACCAGCCCGAGGCGATCCGCCGAGCGGCCGGAGCCGCCACCCGCACACTCGCCGGGACCAAGAAGGTGGCGACCACGCTCGCCCGGGTCAACGGCGACGACGGCTCGCCGGACGATCTCCGCGCGGTCGCCGAAGGCCTGGCGCTGGGCGGCTACACCTTCCGCAAGTACCGCCACGCCTCCGCCGCCGAGCACCGCGCGGGCGTCGGCACCGCGGTCATCTGCGTCGCGGACGACAAGGACAAGGCCGCCAAGGCCGTCCTGTCGCGTACCGCGGTCATCGCCGAGGCGGTGGCGACCTGCCGCGACCTCGTCAACACGCCCGCCGCCGATCTGCACCCGGCCGACCTCGCCGAGTTCGCGGCCGAGCTGTGCGGCGGGGCGGGCTGCGCGGTCGAGGTGCTCGACGAGCAGGCGTTGGCCGAGGGCGGGTACGGCGGCATCCTCGGCGTCGGCCAGGGCGCCGCGAACCCGCCACGACTGGTCCGGATCGAGCACGCCTGCGGCCCCGCCGGCTCCCCCGCGGTCCACCTGGTCGGCAAGGGCATCACCTTCGACACCGGCGGCCTCTCGCTCAAGCCGGCCCAGGCCATGGAGTGGATGAAGGCCGACATGGGCGGCGCGGCGTCGGTCATCACCACGATGTGGGCGCTGGCCAAGCTCGGCGTACCCGTCAACGTCGTGGGCTGGGTCGCGACCGCGGAGAACATGCCCAGCGGTACGGCGATCCGCCCCTCCGACGTGCTCACCATGCGCGGCGGCAAGACCGTCGAGGTGCTCAACACCGACGCCGAGGGCCGGCTGGTGATGGCCGACGCGATCGTGCGGGCGGGCGAGGAGAAGCCCGCCGCCATCGTCGACATCGCGACCCTGACCGGCGCCGCGCTGGTCGCGCTCGGCTCCCGGCTCTACGGCGTGATGGGCAACGACAAGGACCTCAGCGACGCGATCCTGGCCGCCGCGGCCACCGCCGGCGAGCAGGCCTGGCCGATGCCGCTGCCCGAGGAGCTGCGCAAGTCGATCGACTCCGAGATCGCCGACCTTCAGAACATCGGCGACCGGTTCGGCGGCATGCTCGTCGCCGGCCTGTTCCTCCAGGAGTTCGTGCCGGACGGGGTGGCCTGGGCGCACCTCGACGTCGCCGGACCGGCCTGGAACGAAGGCGACGCGTTCGGCTACACCCCCAAGGGCGGGACCGGTGTGCCCGTCCGGACGCTCGTGGAATGGATCTCGGCCCGAGCGCTTTAGACCCGGGTGATGGAATGGGTAGTGATGCAGTAACGCGTCACGCCCGCAAACACCCATTGCGCGCGGAGCACGACAAGGAGCCTCACCGTGGCCGACCCGCAGACCGCCGACCTCGTCATCCTCGGCGGCGGTAGCGGGGGTTATGCCTGCGCCCTGCGCGCGGCCGAGCTCGGCATGAGCGCCATCCTCGTCGAGCGGGACAAGGTCGGCGGCACCTGCCTGCACCGCGGCTGCATCCCGACCAAGGCCTTGCTGCACGCCGCGGAAGTCGCCGACGCGGCCCGCGACAGCGAGAAGGTCGGGGTGCGTACGACGCTCGACGGCATCGACATGGCCGGCGTCAACGCCTACAAGGACGGCGTCGTCTCCCGGCTCCACAAAGGGCTGACCGGTCTGATCGCAAGCCGCAAGATCACGACCGTCGAAGGTCACGGCACGCTCACGTCGTCGACGACGGTCGAGGTCGCCGGTACGACGTACACCGCGTCGAAGGCGGTCGTGCTCGCCACCGGCTCCTACTCGCGGTCCCTGCCCGGCCTGGAGATCGACGGCAACCGGATCATCACCAGCGAGCACGCGCTGGCGCTCGAGTCCGTCCCGGCGTCGGCGATCGTGCTCGGCGGCGGCGTGATCGGCGTGGAGTTCGCGAGCGTCTGGAGGTCCTTCGGAGCCGACGTCACGATCGTCGAAGCGCTGCCCCACCTCGTGCCGCTGGAGGACGAGAACAGCTCCAAGCTGCTCGAACGCGCGTTCCGCCGCCGCGGGATCAACTTCTCCGTCGGCGTTCGGTTCGCGTCCGCCAAGGTCACCGACGCCGGTGTCACCGTCACCCTCGAGGACGGCAAGACGATCGACGGCGACGTGCTGCTCGTCGCGGTCGGCCGCGGCCCGGTCTCCGAAGGGCTCGGGTACGAAGCAGCCGGGATCGCGATGGACCGCGGGTTCGTCCTGGTCGACGCGCACTGCAAGACCAACGTCCCCGGCGTCTACGCCATCGGCGACCTGCGGCCCGGGCTCCAGCTGGCGCACGTCGGCTTCGCCGAGGGAATCATGGTCGCGGAGGAGATCGCCGGGCTGAACCCGCCGACGGTCGACTACGACAACGTGCCGAAGGTCACCTACTGCGAGCCCGAGGTCGCCAGCGTCGGTCTGACCTCCGCGCAGGCGAAACAGCGCGGCATCGAGGTCGTGGAGACCACGTACGACCTGGCGGGCAACGGCCGGGCCCAGATCCTGCAGACCGGTGGCGCGGTCAAGGTCGTGGCCGCCAAGGACGGCGCGGTCCTCGGCGTCCACATGGTCGGCTCCCGGGTCGGCGACCTGATCGCCGAAGCCCAGCTGATCACGAACTGGGAGGCGCTGCCGGTCGAGGTCGCGCAGCTCATCCACCCGCACCCCACGTTGTCCGAGGCGGTGGGCGAGGCCCACCTCGCGCTCGCCGGCAAGCCCCTGCACACCCACGGCTGAGAGGCCCAACGTCGATGTCCGTCTCCGTGAAGATGCCGCAGCTCGGCGAGAGCGTGTCGGAGGGCACGGTGACCCGCTGGCTGAAGGCCGAGGGGGAACAGGTCAACGTCGACGAGCCGCTGCTCGAGGTCTCCACCGACAAGGTCGACACCGAGATCCCCTCGCCCGCCTCCGGCGTACTGACCTCGATCAAGGTCGCCGAGGACGAGACGGTCGAGGTCGGTGCGGAGCTCGCCACCATCGACGAGGCGGGCAGCGCCGCGCCGTCGCCTGCTGCGGCACCACCCGCCGCGGCGGACACGCAGCCCAAGCCGGCGCCTGCCGCACAGCCGGAGCCGGCAGCTCCCGCACCGCCGCCCCCGGCACCTGCCGCACCGGCGCCGGCGCCCCCCGCACCGGCGCCGGCACCTGCTGCGGCACCAGCCGCACCGGCCGCTGCCGAGGACGAGAGCGAGGACGACGGCCAGGGCGCGTCGTACGTCACCCCCCTGGTACGCCGGCTCGCCGCCGAGCACAACGTCGACCTGGCGACGGTCACCGGGACCGGCGTCGGCGGCCGGATCCGCAAGCAGGACGTCCTCGACGCGGCGGCGAAGGGCGCGACCACCGCACCGGCGCCGGCCGCAGCGAGCGCCGCGCCGAGCCCGGCACCCGCGGTCACGGCTGCGCCGGTCGCACCTGCGGCAGCGCCTGCGCCGGCCCCGGCCGCTACGGCCCCGGCCGCAACGGTCGCCTCTCCCGCGGCGCCCGGTGCCGCGCGGCCCGGCCGCAACCTCGAGTCGCCGATGCGTGGCAGCACCGAGAAGCTGTCGCGACTGCGCACCGTCATCGCGGAACGCATGACCGAGTCGCTGCGGATCAGCGCCCAGCTGACGACCGTCGTCGAGGTCGACCTCACCAAGATCGCCCGACTGCGCGAGCGGGCGAAGACGGACTTCGAGATCCGCGAGGGCGTGAAGCTGACCTACCTGCCGTTCTTCGCGATCGCGGTGTGCGAGGCACTGCGCGAGCACCCGGCCGTCAACTCCTCGATCGACCTCGAGGGCGGCACCGTGACCTACCACGACACGGTCCACCTCGGCGTCGCGGTCGACACCGACCGCGGGCTGCTGGTCCCGGTGCTCAAGGAGGCCAGCGACCTCAACCTGGCCGGCATCGCACGCAAGGTCGACGACCTGGCCCGGCGTACCCGGGACAGCCACATCACCCCCGACGAGCTCGGCGGTGGGACGTTCACGATCACCAACACCGGCTCGCGCGGAGCACTGTTCGACACGCCGATCATCAACCAGCCGCAGGTCGGCATCCTCGGCACCGGCGCGGTGGTGAAGCGGCCGGTCGTGATCGACGACCCGGTGGCCGGTGAGGTCATCGCGGTCCGCCACATCTGCTACCTCGCGCTCACCTACGACCACCGGATGGTCGACGGGGCGGACGCGGCCCGGTTCCTCGGCACGGTCAAAGCCCGCCTGGAAGCGGGCGAGTTCGAATCCGAGCTCGGCCTGTGAGGTGGTCCGTGCCTGAGGTTGCGCTGGGCGACGCAGGCACGGACACGTCGAGGTGCGTGGCGTGAAAGTCGTCATCACCGGCTCGTCGGGGCTGATCGGTACGGCGCTGGTCGAGTCGTTGCGCGGCGACGGGCATGACGTCGTCCGGCTGGTACGACGGGACCCGGCGGCCCCGGACGAGGCCCGCTGGGATCCGGCGGCCGGAGTCGTCGACGACGCCGCGCTGACCGGCGCGGACGCGGTTGTGAACCTGGCCGGCGCCGGGATCGGCGACAAGCGCTGGACGCCGGCGTACAAGGCCGAGGTCCGCAACAGTCGGATCGACGCCACGACGACCATCGCGACGGCGGTCGCACGGCACGGCGTCGGCGTGCTGGTGTCGGGCAGTGCGGTCGGCTGGTACGGCGACCGGGGCGACGACGTGCTCACCGAGTCCGAGCCCAGCGGGACCGGCTTCCTCGCCGACCTGGTCCGCGACTGGGAGGCCGCGACCGAACCCGCCGCGCAGGCCGGAGCCCGCGTGGTGCGGATCCGGACCGGGATCGTGCTCAGTCCCGACGGCGGCGCGCTCGCGCAGATGCTGCCGATCTTCAAGGCGGGCCTGGGCGGGCGGCTCGGCTCCGGCCGGCAGTGGTTCCCGTGGATCTCCCTCGCCGACGAAATCGCCGCGATCCGGTTCGTGCTCGACACCGGCTCGGTCTCGGGATCGCTCAACCTCTCCGCCCCCCAGCCGGTGACCAACCGAGAGCTCACCGCCGCCCTGGGGCGGGCGCTGCACCGCCCCGCGGTCGCGTTCGTCCCGCGCGTGGCGCTGCGGATCGGCCTCGGCGAGTTCGCCGACGAAGGGCTGCTGGTCAGCCAGCGCGCGGTGCCGGCGGCGTTGCTCGACGCCGGGTTCGCCTTCGGCGACCAGACGCTGGACGCCGCCCTCGGGCGGATGCTGTAGCGCTTCGCGGCTACCGCGCGACGGGGCCGAGGCCCTGCACCCGCCAGCCGTCGCCGGCGTGACGCAACGTCACCTCGAAGCTCTGCTGCCGGCCGGCCCGACGCGCGACGACGCGACCGGCCGCGTTGACGACGACGTACGGCGCGACGGTCGTCGTCACCGCGAGCTCGACGCTGACCGACGACTCGTCCTCCATGGTGATCGTGTCGAGGTGCTCGGTGAAGCCGCGGGTGTGCAGGTGCTGGCTGCGCAGCACTCCCAGCGCCGCGGCGTCGACCCGCCAGCCCTCCGAGCCCTTCGGGTAGATCTGGCGCAGCACCGACAGCCGGCCGGTGTCGAACGCGCGGTCGCGCAGCGCGAGCAGATGCGCGAGGACCGCCCGGTAGTCCTCACCGTGGTCGGCCGCGCCCGTTCCTGCCGCAACGTCACCGGAGGTGATCGACGCGGCCGCGTCCGGCGCGGTCGGCGCGGTCGAGCTCGGTACGGCGAGCCCGGTCGGCGGCACCGGCGTGGCCGGAGCGCTCGCCGGGGCGTCGGCCACCGCGGGCCGCTGGCCGAGCCTCACCCAGCCGGCTCCGGTCAGTGCGGCGAGGCCCACCGACGCGACGATGACAACGGTGAGAGCGTGGCGTCGGTACACGTGCGGTCCTTCCGTGACGGTCGCCTCGCCGCCGGGCGGCGGCGTACTGCGCTGGTCGGCAAACCGGATCGGGTCGGCGCCGGAGGACCGGAGGACGGCGGCGGCGAAGGCTGCCGCCTCGGGCCGGCGGGCCGGGTCGGGGTCGATCGCGGCCTCGATCACCGACGCCAGCCCCGCAGGCACGTCGGGTGCGAGCTCGGTGACCGCCGGCGTGGTGCCCGCCGCGTCCGGCAGGCGGGGCGCGGTGCCGGTGAGCGCGGCGTACCCGATCGCGCCGAGCGCATAGACGTCGGAGGCCAGCGTGGGGTCGCCGCCGGCCGCCGGCGCCGGGTCGCGGAAGGCCGGGTCGTCGGCGCGCCGCTCGCCGGTCGCGAGCGCCAGCCCGAAGTCGCTGAGCACCGGCCGGCCGTTGGCGGTGAACAGCACGTTGCTCGGAGTGAGGTCGCCGTGGCGCAGCCCGCGCGCGTGAGCCGCGGCGAGGCCGCGGGCGAGCGGGCCGAGCAGGGTGACGGCTTCGGGTGGGCGCAGCGCAGGGCGAGATGCGAGCAGGCCCGCGAGGCTGCCGCCGGCGGCGTAGTCGGTGACGACGACGACCTCGCTGCCGGCGAGCAGCACGACGTCGTGGACGGCGACCGCGTGGTGACCGACGGCGTCGGCGAGAGCGTCGGCCTCGGCCCGGAGCCGGTCGACCAGCGCCGGGCCGGCCGGGTCCCACAGCCGTTTCAGCGCGACCGGCTGCCCGCTGGCCTCGTGCACGCCGCGCCAGACCTCGCCGGTGCCGCCGAAGCCGAGCAGGCCGAGCAGCCGGTAGCCCGGCACGCTGAACGGCTCGTCCACGGGCGGCATCTCAGCAGCGAGGCGGGGTGCGGCGTCGAGCCCCGTCCACAGGGCCTCCGGTTTGGTGCTGCGGCATACCGTGAAGGGGTGCAGATGATCCGCGCGGGCGTCGTCGACTACGACGCGGCGTGGGAGAGGCAGCGGTCGTTGCACGCCGCCCGGGTCGCCGGGACGATCGAGGACACCTGCCTGCTGCTCGAGCACCCGAGCGTCTACACCGCCGGGCGGCGTACCGAGGCGTGGGAGCGGCCCACCGACGGCACGCCGGTCGTCGACGCCGACCGGGGCGGCAAGATCACCTGGCACGGGCCCGGCCAGCTCACCGGGTACCCGATCGTCGAGCTGCCGGATCCGATGGACGTGGTCGGGCATGTGCGCCGGCTCGAGGCGGCACTGATCGAGGTGTGCGCGGCGCTGGGCCTCGATGCAATGCGGGTCGAGGGGCGGTCAGGGGTCTGGCTGGCGGCCGCAGCGGACGGTCGCCCGGAACGCAAGGTCGCCGCCATCGGCGTACGCGTCGCTCGCGGGGTGACGATGCACGGGTTCGCGTTGAACTGCGACTGCGACCTGTCGGCGTACGACCGGATCGTGCCGTGCGGCATCCGCGACGCCGGCGTGACCTCGCTGACCGCCGAGCTCGGCCGCGACGTAACCGTCGCGGAGGTGCTCCCGCTGGTGGAGGAGCAGCTCGAATGTCACATGCGTGTCGCTATAGCGACCCCTATGTCACATGCGAGCAGCTCATGACAGTGGCGCCGGAGGGCCGGCGGTTGCTGCGGGTCGAGGCCCGCAACGCCGAGACGCCGATCGAACGCAAGCCGCCGTGGATCAAGACCAAGGCGCGGATGGGCCCCGAGTACACCGCGTTGAAGGCACTGGTGAAGCACGAGGGCCTGCACACGGTCTGCCAGGAGGCCGGCTGCCCCAACATCTACGAGTGCTGGGAGGACCGCGAGGCAACGTTCCTCATCGGCGGGGACGCGTGCACCCGGCGCTGTGACTTCTGCCAGATCGACACCGGCAAGCCAAAGCCGCTCGACCGCGACGAACCGCGGCGCGTGGCCGAGTCGGTCGCGACGATGGGTCTGCGCTACGCGACGGTGACCGGCGTCGCGCGCGACGACCTCGCCGACGAAGGTGCGTGGCTGTACGCCGAGACCGTGCGGGCGATCCACCGGGTCTCCCCGGGTACCGGTGTCGAGATCCTGGTGCCCGACTTCTCGGGCAGACCCGAGCTGCTCCAGCAGGTCTTCGACGCCGCGCCGGAGGTGTTCGCCCACAACGTCGAGACGGTGCCGCGCATCTTCAAGGCGATCCGTCCGGCGTTCCGCTACGACCGGTCGCTCGCGGTGATCACCGCTGCCCGCCAGGCCGGCCGGGTGACGAAGTCGAACCTGATCCTCGGCCTGGGCGAGACCCGTGACGAGGTCGTCACGGGTCTGCGCGACCTGCGGGAGGCCGGCTGCGACCTCGTCACGATCACCCAGGACCTGCGCCCCTCCCCGCGCCACCACGCCGTGGCCCGCTGGGTACATCCGGACGAGTTCGTCGAGCTGCGCGAGACGGCAGAGGCGATGGGGTTCGCCGGCGTACTGAGCGGTCCGCTGGTCCGCTCGTCGTACCGGGCGGGGCGGCTGTACGCGCAGGCCATCGCCCTGCGGGACACCATATCCTGACTAACTTGACCGGGTCGCTATAGTAGGCGTAGAGTTCACTCACGGGTAACGCCGCTGTCATACCGAGCGAGGAGCATGGCGACCATGCAGGAGATGCTTCGCAGCCTCATCGTGGCGATCTGGCCCTCCGGCGGGCAGGCAACCGCTCGGCGCAACGCCTGGTCGGCGATGGTCGAGGACAGCCAGCGTTCACGCGAGCGCGCCGCGGCCGACGCGAGCGTCCGGGCAGCGGTCGGCGCCGCCTCCCCCACCGCCGTCAACGGCTGAGCCCAGCCGCGCAATCGAGCCGCGGTCGCGCGGCCGGTCGGCGTAGGCCCACAGCGCAACTGATGGCCGCCCGTAGGAGGCGCCCGGTTTCCTAGAATCACCGCCATGGCCCGCCAACCGAAGAAGTCCGCCCCGCAGCCCGCCGGCCGCCGCAACGCGGCGTCGGCCGCTGCCGCCGAAGGCGCGCCACAGGGCCGCGTCGCCCAGATGCGCGGCGCGTGGAAGATGACGCGCGAGGCGGACCCGAAACTTCCGCTGAAGGTCTTCGGGCCGGCGCTCGCGGTGCTCGTGGTGCTGGTCGTGGTCGGGGTGCTGCTCGGCAGCCCGTGGGTGGTGTTCCTGCCGATTCTGGGCGTGATCTTCGGCCTGCTGACCGGTACGTCGATCTTCGGGCGGCGCGTCACCGCGACCGTTCACTCGACCCTGGAAGGTCAGGCGGGCGGGGCGGCCGGCGCGATCCAGATGATGCGCGGCGACTGGCGGCTGACCCCCGCGGTCGGCTTCACCCGCAACCAGGAGCTGGTGCACCGGGTGATCGGGCGATGTGGCGTGGTGCTCGTGGGCGAAGGACCGTCGACCGCGGCGATCCGCCAGCTGATCACCGACCAGAAGCGCCGGATCGGCCGGGTCGCCCCCGAGACCCCGATCCACGACGTGATCGTCGGCGAAGGCGAGGGCCGGGTCTCGATCCGCAAGCTTCAGTCGCACCTAGTGAAGCTGCCCCGCAAGCTGCGACCCAAGGAGGTCAACGCGGTCGAGGCGCGGATGAAGGCGCTGGGCGGCCCGAACATCCCGGTCCCCAAGGGCCCGATGCCGACCAGGATGCCCCGCAAGCAGATGCGCGGCTGAACCGGCCGTCGCCCAGGCGCTAGCGGGTGCGCAGCATCACGGTGCCGGCGGCCCGATCGCTCATCGCGCGCCCTTCGGTGTCGATCACCAGGGCGGGTGCCACGATCGCGATCAGCACGGTCCGCACCAGCACCCACCGCAGCTTCGGCTTTCCGGAGCCGGTCTCCCGAAGTACGGCGACTCCGGCGACCCGCATCCCCGGGGTCTGGCCGGCCAGCGTCACGAACACGACCTCGATGAGCAGGAAGGCCAGATACGCCGAGAGGTTCTGCCGGTCGCTGGTGTGGTAGCCGCCGTTCACGACGATCGCGAGCAGGTCGGCAAGGATCCCGTCGACGAGGAACGCCAGCAGCCGGGCACCGAAGGTCGCGATGCTTCCCGGTCCGGTTTCCGGGTAGTCCCGCTCGGCGGCGGCGTACGGCGCTTCCTTGCTCACCCGCCAACGGTAGCCAGTCGGCCATTTGCGAGATCGGCGAGGACCGATACGTTTTCTCAGACCAGATCCCGATGAAGGGCAGCAGCCGAATGTTCAGCAGCGCCGACGAGGTCCTCAGCTACATCAAGAAGAACGACGTGCAGTTCGTCGACGTACGGTTCTGCGACCTGCCCGGGATCATGCAGCACTTCACGTTCCCGGCGTCGAACTTCGGCGAGTCGGTGTTCACCGACGGGCTGATGTTCGACGGCTCGTCGATCCGCGGCTTCCAGCAGATCCACGAGTCGGACATGCTGCTGCTGCCGGATCCGTCGACGGCGTACATGGACCCGTTCCGTCAGCACCCGACGCTGATCATGAACTTCTTCATCCACGACCCGCTCACCGGCGAGGCCTACAGCCGCGACCCGCGCAACATCGCCAAGAAGGCCGAGGACTACCTGCGCGGCTCGGGGATCGCGGACACAACGTACTTCGGTCCGGAGGCCGAGTTCTACATCTTCGACGACATCCGCTATGACCAGACGCCGCACTCCGCCTACCACTACATCGACTCGGTCGAGGCAGCGTGGAACAGCGGCAACGAGGAGCCGGGCGGCAACAAGGGCTACAAGCCGCGCTACAAGGGCGGCTACTTCCCGGTGCCGCCGACCGACCACTTCACCGACCTGCGCTCGGAGATGGTGCGCCAGCTGATCGAGATCGGCATCGACGTCGAGATGCAGCACCACGAGGTCGGTACGGCGGGGCAGGCCGAGATCGACTTCCGGTTCGGCACGCTGCTAAAGACCGCCGACAACCTGATGAACTTCAAGTACGTCATCAAGAACGTCGCGCGCCAGCACGGCCGCACCGTGACGTTCATGCCGAAGCCGATCTTCCAGGACAACGGCTCGGGCATGCACTGCCACCAGTCGCTGTGGAAGGACGGCGCGCCGCTGTTCTACGACGAGGTCGGCTATGCCGGGCTGTCGGACATGGCGCGCCACTACATCGGCGGGCTGCTCAAGCACGCGCCGTCGCTGCTGGCGTTCACCAACCCGACGACCAACTCCTACCGCCGGCTGGTGCCGGGGTACGAGGCGCCGGTCAACCTGGTCTACTCGCAGCGCAACCGTTCCGCCTGCTGTCGGATCCCGATCACCGGGTCGAACCCGAAGGCCAAGCGGCTGGAGTTCCGGGTGCCGGACCCGTCGTGCAACCCCTACCTCGCGTTCTCAGCGATGCTGATGGCGGGCCTCGACGGTGTGGTCAACCGGATCGAGCCGCCGCAGCCGGTCGACAAGGACCTCTACGAGCTGCCGCCGGACGAGCTCGCCGCCGTACCTCAGGTGCCGGGGTCGCTCGAGGCCGTGCTCGACAACCTCGAGGCTGACCACGACTACCTGCTGCAGGGCGGCGTCTTCACCCCGGACGTCATCGAAACGTGGGTCGAGTACAAGCGCGAGCACGAGGTCGACGCGATCCGCCTGCGTCCGCACCCCTACGAGTTCGCGCTCTATTACGACATCTGAGGCCGGATTTGAAGATCGTTGATCATGTCCTTGACCTGCAGATGTGCTGTTTCGGCGGCCGGACTTACCGACCGGATCACGGCAGGTTGATATCGTGATATCATCTGCGGATGGCCCAACTGATCGTCCGCCAACTCGACGAGGACATAAAGCTCGCCCTGCAACGCCGAGCACGAGCGCATGACCGCTCGACCGAAGAGGAGGTGCGCGAGATCCTCCGCGCCGCCGTCGGGGCATCGTCGCCCGGCCCGGTAAGACTTGGCTCGGCGATCGCTGACCGGTTCCGGGGACACGGCCTGCGTGACGACATCGCCGAGTTGCGCGGACAGCCGGCACGTCCCGCCCAGTTCGACAAGTGATCATCCTCGACACCAACGTCCTGTCGGCGCTGATGCGCGACCGACCTGACCCCGCCGTCGTCAACTGGCTCGATGCCCAACCTGCCGAGTCGGTCTGGACCACCAGCATCACCGTGCTCGAAGTCCGGATGGGCCTCGAGTTCATTCGCACCAGCCGGCGCCGTACCCGACTGGAAACCTCCTTCGACCAGCTCCTGCAAGACGACCTGGACGGCCGCGTCCTTGCGTTCGACACAGCCGCCGCTAACGCAGCCGGGATCGCTCTGGCCGAAGCCCAGCGACATGGCCGCTCCACCGAGATCCGCGACGGGCAGATCGCGGGCATTGCCCTGGCCCGCCGCGCCACGGTCGCGACCGGCAACGCCCGGCACTTCGAGCCGCTTGGCGTGACCGCCGTCGATCCATGGAATCTCGCTGACTGATCCGGGCCACAGCGGCTTGATGCCGATCGCTCACGGTCGATGCGGAACTCCGAGCAACCAACGAGCAACCCAAGATCATCCGCTCGGGTAGCGCGCAGATCAGCGTGCAATGGGCGGCCGGTCCCCGCTCAATCACGACATCCGCCGAACAACTCGCCAACAAGCGGCGCGGACGAGGCCGCCCTCCCCTGGGCAACCAGGCGAAGACGGTGGGGTCGGTCCGCCTCGACCCTGCGCTGCGCGAGCAGGCAGCCCAACGCGCCGACGGCGTCACGGTCTCCGAAGTCGTGCGACGAGCACTCCGCGAATGCCTCCGCAGCGCCTGACCTTCGCTGACGGCGCGGTTCGCGACCTGGACCTACCGGAGCGACTGGCAAGTGGACGACGAACTCGGCACTTCGTCCGGCCGAACGGCGCAGCCCTCGCGCCGGACGCGATCGACGAGCGCGCCGCCCAGGCTGTCTTACCGGCCGTCGCTACTGGCGTGGCGTGGCGTCGCGGCTCTGGTGATGAACGCGAGTGATGCGGGTACGAGATCGCAATGGACGTCGAGATTCCTACAGACGCCGACCCTGAGATCAGTCGCCATGTCGTGGCCATCCGCGACCGCTTCGGGATCGACGGGTTGCGCAGCGCCGCAAAGCTGATTGCGATCGAAATCGAGATCTTCAGTGACAGCTATGAGGAGCTGCCCGGCGGCTGACGGCGCCGTCCGCCGCTGCCGACATCCTTCGCGACCGGACTAAACGGGCCGTCTCGC
>DASZRO010000077.1 GCA_035550055.1 Mycobacteriales bacterium
GCGCCGACCAGCTTCACGATGTCGAGGAAGTTGTCCTCCCAGAACGGGCTGATGTAGATGCAGCGCTTGAACGCCTCGATCGGGTTCTCCGGGAACTCCTGCGGCATCTTCTTGTAGACGCTGGAGAGGTTCTCGAACAGGTGCGGAACCCACGCGGCGCCGTTCTCGATCGACAGGATCCGCAGGTCCGGGTTGCGGGTCAGGGCGCCGTGGCAGACCAGCGCCATCATCGCGTCCTCGATCGGGCGGTGGCCCATCGCCGCCATGCGGAAGGCGGTCGGCCGGAATGGCAGGAACTCCCGCGCCGGCTCCCAGGCGTTGAGCAGCTCGGCGTACCCGGAGTCGGAAGCGTGCATCGACACCGGGATGCCGGCCTTCACGCACTCGGCCCAGAACGGGTCGAACTCCGGCAGGCCGAACGAGCGGCTGCCCTGGTAGCTCGGGACCGGCGCCGGGCGGACCAGCACCGTCTTGGCGCCGCGCTCGAGGCACCAGTGCAGCTCCTCGATCGCCCGGTCGACGTTGGGCAGCGTGATCACCGGGGTCGAGAAGATCCGGCCCTCGTAGTCGAACTGCCACTGCTCGTACATCCACTCGTTGAGGGCGTGGATGACGTCGATCGTCAGATCCGGGTCATCCTTCATCCGCTCCTCGACCAGGCTGGCCAGCGTCGGGAACATCAGGCTGTAGTTCAGGCCGAGCTCGTCCATCACCTCGAGGCGCGCGGCGGGCTCGCGGAAGGCCGGGATCGCCTTCATCGGCTCACCCATGACCTCGCGGAACGACTTCCCCTCCGGGTTGCCGTGGCGGTAGTAGTCCTCCTGGGCGCCGGGGCGCGCGACGACGTCGAACGTCGGGTTCGGGATGTAGTCGCTGATCTGGCCGCGTACGACGATCTTGGTGCGCCCCCGCACGTCGATGTAGTCGATCGCGTTCTTGGCGTGGTCCGGCAGGAACTTCGTGAGCGCCTCACGCGGCTCGTAGAAGTGGTTGTCCGCGTCGAAGACCGGATAGCTGAGCTCGCGAGACGGCACGGGAACTCCCTCGTCAGGGCGCTGCTGAGAGCTGCAAGAGTGGCGGTCGCCACTTATGAGAACGACGTTACCACCCCGCGGAGAGCCTCCGCTACGGTTCCTGGGTGCCCTTCGACCTCGCCAATCTGATCGCCCGCCTCGACCTCCGCGAGACCGCTCCGGGGACCTATGACGGGGACAACCTCGACCTGGACTACCGGCGCGTCTTCGGCGGTCAGATCCTGGCGCAGACGATCTTCGCGCTGCGTCGCCACGCGGATGGCAAGTCGCTGAAGTCGCTGTGGCAGCAGTTCCCGCGCGAGGGTGACGTGGCGTTGCCGATGACCTACGACGTGGCCGTTCACCAGTCCGGCCGGACCTTCGCCACGCTCGGCGTACAGGCCTCTCAGGAAGGCAAGGTGGTCAGCGTCGCGGCCGCCTCGCTGCACGTGCCGGAGGATGGCCTGTCGCACCCGGCGTCGCCGCCCTCCGTGGCAGCACCGGAGGACGGCAAGACGACGGTGATCGACATGATCCCGTGGGAGATCTCGGTGATCACCGACGCCGACCTCAGCTCGCCCGACGTACGCCCGCCGCACTACCAGTGGTGGCAGCGGACGCCTGCCCTGTCCTCGCTCGGTGCCGACGACAGCGACTGGACCCACCAGGCGCTGCTCGCGCACTCGACGGACCTCACTGTGATCGGCACCGCGCTGCTGCCGGTCGAAGGCTTGTCGCAGGCCGACACGGGGACCAAGTTCCACTCGGCGGTCACATCGCACACGATGTGGTTCCACCAGCCGTTCCGCATGGACGAGTGGCTGCTGGTCGACCAGCACTCGCCGGTCCTTGCGGGCTCGCGCGCCTTCGGCCGTGGCGACGTCTGGACCCGAGACGGCCGCCTGGTGGCAAGCTTCGCCCAGGAGTCCATGATCCGCCCCCTCCCCCAGTAACGCTCCGTCACGTGGGCCATCCCCCCAGCAACGCTGCGTTGCTGGGGTGAATCCCCCGGTGACGCTACGTTGCTGGGCGATTGCCACGGCTAAGGAGCGTTACTGGGGTGGGGGGAGGGGTTTGGCGCCGTCGGCTTCGAGGATGGCCTCCATCTGGCCGAGGTCTTCGAGCTGCTCGACGGCCATCGATCGCGCCGCGCTGCGGACCACGCCCAGCTTCGCGTGCTCCTCGGCGTACCGGCACATCTCGAGCCCGCCCTCGTGGTGGCGGATCATCAACTGCAGGAACAGTACGTCGAAACGCTTCCCCCTCAGCGTCGCCAACGTCGCGAGCTGGCCGGGCGTCGCCATGCCGGGCATCGCTTCGGCACCGGAGCCCGCCATCACCATCGCCTGACCCTGTGGCAGCCAGGCCATCGGGGTGGGATCGACAGCGGGCCGGTTCCACAGCCGCAGCCAGCCGCGCATCATGCCGACCTCCTGCGACTGGTCCACCAGGATCGCGTTTGCGAGCGATGCGACAGCGGCACTGCCCCGCCGTTGCGCGAGATTGGCCATCAGCACGGCCTGCTCGTGGTGCACGGCCATGTCCTGGCTGAAGCCGACGTCGACGGCGTCGGGCGTCGCCGCGGTCGAGTGGTGGTTGGACAGCCGCCCGACACCGACCGCAACGACCACCAGCAGCGCGATTTCGAGGTACGCCGCCAGTCGCTTCACCTCGGCCAGGCCGCCGCTGACAGTCGCAGTACGTAGAACCCCGAAACCGCGTCCGTGTAGTAGATCTCGCGGCGAGCGGGGTCGAACGCGGGCTGCGACAGCGCGAGATCGCCCGGCGTGAGGTTGAGCCCAGCGCCCGCCTTCGGCGGCGAGACGTAATAGGCAACCTCGCGCGGGTGCGCCGGGTCGCTGATGTTGAACACGCGCAGCCCGGAGTTGATCGCCGAGCACGCCACGATCTGCGGGTTCACCATCGTTGGTACGGCGCAGTAGTGCATCGCGTACCCGAACTCCTGCGCCGGCAGCTCGGAAGGATCTCCGTCAGCCTTGATGTGATCGCTGCGCATCTGCACCGCGAGCCGCAGGTTCGACGTGATCGTCGGACGACGCGGGTTGCCGATGTCGATGATCCGCGCGGCGCCGGGCGCATCGTCGACCGTGACCGGGTTGAACCGGAACGCGAACTCGTCGAACTCGAGCAAATAGTGGTGTCCGTGGCTGGTGAACGGCACCGTGTTCTGCGGGATGGACACCGGATCCCAGGTGATCCGGCTGATGTCGTGAACCTTGGGGTGCGGCACGCGGTCCTGGATCTGGCTGACGTCGATGATCCCGAGGTTGCCGTTGATCGGATCGGTCTGGTACAGCGTCTTGCCGTCGGCGGAGAGGTTGAGGCCGTGCGAGTAGTACGCGCCGCGCCAGATGACGCGCGGCTTGCGCGGGTCGGTGAGGTCGATCGCGGTGATGTACCCGGAGCCGCCCGCGGCGTAGAACGTGCGGCCGTCGGGACTGAACCCGCTCTCGTGTCCGGTCGCCACGGGGAGCTGAGCCAGCAGCTGCGGGTGCCGGCAGTCATGGCGTACGTCGTAGACCGAGAAGGTGCCCGGCAGCGTGAGCCCATTGCCGACCTCCGCAGCGAGCAGGCCTCGCTTCGCGTTGAGGTTGAGCGACTCGTGCGGTGCGAGCATCGCCAGGGACGTCAACGTCGCGGTGTGGACCGGATGCGCGGGACGCGTGACGTCGAGCACCTCGACACCCAGCGACGGGCCGCCGCCGACACTGACGATGTTCGCGGGCGTGACGAACGACGTGTCGTAGTACGCGCAGACGTGTCCGGCGGGGTCGGTGTAGCGCCAGACCCGGAATCCCCCGGGCGTCGGGTAGTGCGCGACTTCGGTGAGGTTGCAGGTCCAGCCGTGCACGGCGGCCGGCGAGTTGACGTCGGATCTCGTGACGCGGCCCTGCATCCCGGCCAGGGGATGCCCGCTCGTGCAGTCCGCTCTCGGGACCGCCCGCAGCTTCGGCGCGGGTACGACGACCGGCGTGTCCATCGGCGCGAGGTCGGCACCGGTCAGCGCGAGCATCGCCTCGAGGTCGTTCGTCGGCAACGTCGGCCCGGCAATCGCCTCCGCCCGCTTGCCGCCGTGGGTGAGCGGGACGACCAACACGGTTGCGGCGGCGGCGACCAGCGCCGTACGCCGAGCGAGCCGATGAAGCTTCACGCCCGGCTCCCGCTACTTCTTGCCGGCGATTTCCTTCTTCATCGCCTCGAGGTCGACCAGCACCGGGTAGCCGCACTCGGTCATCGCGTGCCCGTGACCGAGCGTGTGCACGTCGAAGACCGCCTGCACGGCGTTGGTGAAGCCCTGGATGTCCAGCGTCTGGTTGACCGCACGCTTGGCCATCCGCAGCGCCCACGGATGCTTGCTCGCGATCTCGAGCGCGAGCTCACGAGTGGCGGTCTGCAGGTCGTCGAGAGGTACGACGCGGTTGACCATGCCGACCGCCTTCGCCTCCTCGGCGTTGATCGCGCGGCCGGTGAACAGGATCTCCTTGGCGAGGCGCGCGCCGAGCTCCCAGGTGTGCCCGTGGTACTCCACGCCGCCGATGCCCATCGCGACGACCGGGTCGGAGAACTTCGCGTTGTCCGCGGCGACGATCAGGTCACACGGCCAGGCGAGCAGCAGTCCACCGGCAATGCACACGCCCTGCACGGCGGCGATCGACGGCTTCGGCACGTTGCGCCAGTGCAGCGAGTAACCGACGTACTGGCGGGTCTCGATCTTGTAGATGTCCTGGACGGTCCACTTCCTCGCGGCTTCGGAGTCACCGCCGCGCATGTCGTGGCCGGAGGAGAAGTGCTTGCCGTTCGCGTTGAGGATGATGACCTTCACGTCGTCGTCGTTCTCCGCCATCGTCCAGCAGGCGTCGAGGCGGTGCAGCAGATCGGGGTTCTGCGCGTTGGCCGCCTCAGGCCGGTTGAGGGTGAGCGTCGCGATGCCGTCGGCAACGTCGTACAGGACCAGGTCGTCGCTCACGGTGGGTCTCCTCTGGATCAGATGGGTACGGCGGGAAATCTAGTAGGGGCGGGGCAGCCCGAGGACGTGCTGGGCGATGATGTTGCGCTGGATCTCGCTCGTGCCGGCGTAGATCGTCGTGCCCTTGGCGTTGCGTACGGCGTACTCGATCTCCCCGCCCTGCAACGTCGTCGGATCACCCCACGCCCGCAGGCCGTTGGGACCGACGAGCTCCAACGTGCGATCGGCCTGTGCTTCGAGGCGCTCGGTGCTGAACAGCTTCGCCATCGATCCGCGGCCGTGCGAGCTGAAGTCGTTCAGGCCGGCGGTCACCGCCCGGCGCTGAAGGAGCAGCGACACCTCGATCTCGGTGTGGGAGCGGCCGATCTGCTCGCGCACCGCGGGGTCGTCGACACGCGGCCGGCCGTCGTCGTCCTCGGCGTCGCGTGCCCAGGCCTCGAAGGCCTCCACCAACCGGATCTGCTCGCCGACGAAGGCCGCGGAGTGCTCGTGCATGAACGCGGCGGCCATGACGTTCCAGCCACCGTCGACGTCGCCGATCCGCCAAGCGTCCTCGACGTACACGTCCTTGTAGAACGTGATGTTGGTGCGCTCGCCGGACATGGTGCGGACTTCCTGCACCTCGACGCCGTCCTGCGCGAGCGGGACCAGAAACGTCGTCAGCCCGCGGTGCTTCGGCGCCTCGGGGTTCGTGCGGGCCAGCATGAAGACGTAGTCCGCGATGTGCGCGTTGGTCGTGAACATCTTCGAACCGTTGATTCGCCATCCGTCACCGGAGCGCTCGGCGCGGGTCTTGGCGGCGGCCGCGTCGGACCCGTTCTCGGGCTCGGTGAACCCGAGCGCGATCACGATCTCGCCCCGCAGCGCGCGCGGCACGATGATGTCGCGCTGTTCCTGCGTGCCCATCAGCGCGATCACGTGGGCGACCGTCATCGTGGTGCCGATGGCGTACCAGGGAGCGTTACGGCGTTGCAGCTCCTCGCGGTAGCCGACGAGGTCGCGCGAGTCGCGCCCGCCCCCACCAAGCTCCGGCGCCCAGTCGAGGGCCAGCAGGCCCTCCTCGGCCAGCGCCTTCGCGAACTCGGCGTCGTGATTGGTGCCCGTCACGTAGCAGCGCTCGAGCACCTCACGGGTGAGGTTCTTGTCGAGGAACGCGGCGGTCCGAGCTCGCAGCTCGTCGCTGTTCTGGCCCAGTCGGAAGTCCATCAGCCCGCCGCCAGCTGGAGGTCGCCGACCCGCCGGAAGCTCGCCTGCGGGCTTTCCAGGACCGCCGCCCAACTCCGCGCGCGACGGTAGTAGAGCTGGATCGGGTATTCGAGCATGAAGCCGTATCCGCCGTGGAAGTGCAGCGCGTAGTAGCTCGTGTCCCGCGCGGTCTCGGCGGCGAACCCGAGCGCCATGGCGGCAAGCTTGGGGAACCGCTGCGGCTCCTCGACCTGCGCCCACGCGGCCTGGTGGACCAGCAGCTCGCTGCCGTCGACCTCGCTGGCTCGGTCGGCGAGCGGGTGTGCGACGCCCTGGAACGAGCCGAGCGTGCGGTCGAACGCCTTGCGCTCGAGCACGTAGCCGACGCCGATCTCGAGCGCACGTGCTGCCAGCCCGGTCAGCGCGGCGGCGGTGAGTACCCGCCACTCGTCCAGCGCGACCTGGTACGCCGCGACGGCTGCGTCCCCGGAGGCGATGACGCGATCGGCGGCGGCGAGTGTCACGTCGGCGACCGGTTGGCAACCGAGAGTGGCGACCGCGCTGGCACGTCCCTCGGTCGGGACGAGGATCAGGTCGTCGCCGCGGCGGACCACGACCGCATCCGCGACGGCGCCGGCGGGCACCAGCTCCGCGCGGTCGTGTCGCGGCGCTCGTACCGCGAGAC
The DNA here is from genome assembly GCA_035550055.1 of Mycobacteriales bacterium. Taxonomy (NCBI): domain Bacteria; kingdom Bacillati; phylum Actinomycetota; class Actinomycetes; order Mycobacteriales; species Mycobacteriales bacterium. The sequence continues at coordinate 6,872 of DASZRO010000077.1, forward strand.
TGATCAGCCGGCCACTGTGCACCGCCTCGACGAGGTCAGCCGCTGCGTCGCCGAGACGGGCGAGCAATCGAGCGGTGACCTGCGCCTCGACGAGGGGGGCGGGGGCGACGTAGCGACCGTGCTGCTCGGCGACCAGCGCCAGGTCGAGCAGGGTCGCGCCGCCACCGCCGGCGGACTCGGGCAACGCCATCTCCACCGCACCGGTGTCGAGCAACCGTTGCCACAACTGTGGCGAATGACCCAGCGGCTCCGCCGCCCGGACCACCTCCGTCGGTGAGGCGTCGGCGTACAACGCCGCGAAGGCCTCGACGAGGTGCCGCTGCTCGCTGGTCGGGTTGACGTCCATCGCTACTCCGCGTCCCGTCGAGGCAGCGGGCCGCGCAAGTCGAGCTGACCGTCGCGCAGCTCGAGGACGACAAACGTCGTCGTCGCAGTAGCGCACCACTTGTCGTCCCGCCCGCCGTCGTACACCTCCACGCGTACGACGCACATCCGCTTGCCCTGCCGCAACACGGTGGCCTCGGCGCGTGCCGGCCCCACCGTCACGGCAGACATGAAGTGCAGGTTCATGTCGGAGGTCGCCGCACTGTAGCCGGGTGGCAGCGACGCGATGGCGGCACGGCCGGCGACGATGTCGACCAGCGTCGCGAGCAGACCACCTTGCAGCCCGCCGCGGCTGTTCGCCAGCTGTGGGCGCAGCGGGAGCTCCATCGCCAGGTCGCAGCCGTCTGCCGCCACGTCGTACATTCCGAGCTGGCCGAGGATGTGCTGCCGCGATCCCTCGCGGATCGGCTTGCTGCCGTTCTCCACTTCGAGCCAGAGCTCGCCGACCTCCGCCGGATCGACGCTGGGCTGCGTCATTCCGCCAGGCTCAACGCCTGTCTGCGTCATTCCGCCAGGCTCAACGCCTGTCGAGGACACCGGATCACCGCCTGCTCCATCGCGGGCCGGTCGGCCTCGGACACCTCGTAGCTGTGGATCGTCAGGTAGTCGTCGTCGTCGAGCTCGAAGCGCGCCGGGTCGATGGTGGTACAGACGCCGTGCGCCTCGCACAGCGTCGCGTCGTGAACGATCCTTGTCACCCTTGCTCCAGTTGTCGTTTCAGCGGCTGCGGCGCGAAGGCTTCTTCGACGTCGGTCCGCCGACCAGGCCGCCCAGACAGAACTGCCAGAGCTGCTCGGTGTCGATGGGGTCGCCGGTCGGCTCGGCGCCGAGGGCATGCATGTGAGCCGCGCCGACGATCGTCTGCATCATGATCGTGGCGAGGGTGTCGGCGTCGATGTCGGTACGGAAGACCCCCTCGTCGACACCGCGCTTGACCGAGTCGAGGATCAGCTCGCGCAGCGGGGCGAGGACCCGGGCGTACTCCGCCGGGCGGGACTCCGCCAGTTGCAGGTGAAACACCGACAGCGCGCGGTTGATGCCACCGCCGGCCGGGTTCGCGGCCCGCGCGTGCACCTGGTCGACGACGAAGTGCAGACCGTCGAGTACGTCAGGCGCTGACGCGATGCCCGTGCGCCACTCGGCCGCTGAGGTGGCGATGACCTCTTCGAAGAGTGCGAGCAGGAGCTCTTCCTTGCCCGAGAAGTGCTGGTAGAACGAGCGCAACGAGGTCTTGGAACGCTCGATCAGCTCCTGCACCGTGAAGTCGGTACGGCCGGTCTCGGTGAGGATTTCGATCGCGGCGTGGATGAACCGATCCGACCGCGACACCGCCTTGGCGCGGGCGTTGCGCAGCGAGCGCTCGATCGCGCGCTCCCGCCAGCTGACGTCAGGTGCGTCGGGCGCAACGGCAGACTCCGGCACAGCGCCCTCCATGACGAATGACGTTACCGCCTACGGGAGACGCGAGCCACAAAAATGGAGAATGCCACTTCCGCCCCACGCACTGCCGCCTTCACTTGTAGGCGAAGTGGTCCGCGGCGACGCTCGCACTCGTCCCGCCCACTGTCGTCACGGTCACGTTTACATAACCCGAGGTCGCGGCGTGGGGCGGAGAGACCGCGGTGAGCTTGGTCGCCGACACGTAGGTCACGGAGGTGGCCGCGTGCCCGCTCCCGAAGTCCACGCTGGCGCCCGCCGTGAAGCCGGTTCCAGTGATCGTCACCGCCGTACCCCCGGCGGTGCTCCCAGAAGCCGGCGAAACCTTGGTGACGGTCGGGACGGTCTTGCTGTAGGTGAAGTGGTCCGCCGTTACCACGGCTGATCGACCCGTTGGACCGGCCACCCGTACGTTCACCACGCCGGCTGCGTGAGCTGGCGAGGTCGCGGTCAGCGAGGTATCGGACTTCACCACGACGTTGGTCGCGTCGACCCCGCCGAACGTCACGTCGACCCCACCGGAGAACCCGGCGCCCGTAATCGTCACAGAAGTCCCGCCTGCCGTCGATCCCGACGCGGGGGCCACTTTGGTCACCTTCGGCGGAGTCGGCGGAGCTACGTAGGTGTACTTGTCCGCCGTGACCACCGACGACTGGCCAGCCGGGTCGGTCACGCGCACGTTGACCGTTCCTGCAGCGTGCACCGGTGAGTGCACCCAGATCGTCGAGTCGGACAGGACCTGGAACTCCGCGGCGACTCCGCCGAACGCGACCGCCGTCGCCCCTGTGAAGCCGGATCCTTCCAGCGTCACCAGATCGCCGCCCGCCGTGGATCCAGCCTCCGGGTACACCTCGGTCACCGCCGGCAGCGATGACGACTGTGCGCCCTGGTAGTTGAACAGGTCACCGTTCACTGCGGCCGACTGCCCCTTCGCCGTTGTCACCCGGACGTCCGCGGGCCCAGGGTCGTGGGCTGGCGCCACCGCATCGATCTCGGTGGCGGACAACACCGAGAAGCTCGCCGCAGCAACTCCGCCGAATGTCACTGCGGCCGCACCGCCGAGGTGTACGCCTTTGATCGTGACGGCCGTCCCGCCAGCCGTCGAGCCTGTCGAAGGCGTCACAGTGCCGACATCAGGGTGGTCCGGCGGGTTGTCGCCGACGACGTATTGGCCGTCGACCTGATTGAGTTGGTCGTCAGAGCAGCTGCCGTACGCATCTGTCTCGTCGACATTGACAAGACCCTCGTACGACGGGCTGCACACGATCGTTTCGACACACCCGTCATAGGCGGTGATGTAGCCGTCGGAGCTGTTCGTGTTGATTGTCATGTCCTGCGGGCAGACGCCCTCCCACTGGCCCGGTGCCTCGTTGACGAACAAGTCCTGGCCGGCGTGCATGTTTACCGTGAAGCTCGAGAACGACGTGACTTTGCAATAGACGTCGAAGCCGATGGTGTCGCCCGTCTCGTTGTAGCAGCCGGTGGGCATGGGCCCGATCGGCTCCTCGCCGTCATTCAAGATGTAGCAGGGAGTGGCGCTGCCGATCTTGGCGTCCGGATCACAGGCAGAGCCCGCGCCTGCGATGGTCGACAACACCGAGAGACCGCCCGGTCCGCCGTCGTACATGTCGAGCACCAGACTGCCGTTCTGCGCGGTCAGCGAATCCTCGTCGGCGGCGTGTGCAGTGACGGCGGGACCCGCGAGCGCCGACGCCGCGCACATCGTGACGACAGCGAGACGGCGATTCAGCCCG
>DASZRO010000078.1 GCA_035550055.1 Mycobacteriales bacterium
CGGCCACCGCGGCCGGGCTCGACCGGTCTCAGTCGCGCATCACCAAAGCGATCGTCTGCTCGAGGTCTTCCAAGACCTGGGACACGGTCATCCGCCCCGACAAGAACGTCACGACGTCGATCAGCCAGACCTTGCCGATGATGTGGGCGTTGAGGCTGTCCCGCTCGGAGGCGACCTCGCCCGGCGCATGGGTCGCCGCGGCCAGGAACCCGACGAGTACGCCGTCGACCGCCTCGACGTCTCGGGCAGCGTCCGCCTCGGCGGTCATCAAGGCGCGCACCATCGCACCGGACAGCCGGCGGTTCTTCGCGAGGAACCGGGTGATGTGCGCGACGACTCGGTAGACCCGCTCCTCCGGCGTACCGGCGGTCCCGGCCGCCTGTGCCGAGTCCTGCAGCTGGGAGAAGGTGCGCCCAAGAGCCGAGATCAGAAGATGCGTTTTCGACGGGAAATAGCGGTAGAGCGTCCCGAGCGCGACCTCCGCCCGCTCCGCGACCTCCCGCATCTGGACCGCGTCGTAGCCGCCCTCGTCGGCGAGCTCGACCGCGGCGTCCAGGATCCGCTCGCGGCGCGCCACCTGGGCAGCCGGGGTCTCCCGGCCGCTGTCGGTCTGGGTGGACGGCATGATCAACCCGCCGAGGCGGCGAGCAGCTCCTTGGCGGTCTTGGCGGCCCATGGGTAGTCCGCCTTCCCGCTCGGCGAGCGCTGAATCGCGGGGACGACGAAGGTGAGCCGCGGCACCTTGTAGCGGGAGACGCGGGTGGCACAGTGCTCGGCGATGTCGTCCTGGGTCGGGGCCGCGAACCCGTCGCGGATCTGCAGCAGCGCCGTCACCTTGTTGCCGAACCGCTCGTCCGGTACGCCGGTGACGACGACGTCGTACACCGCCGGATGCGCCTTCAGCGCCGCCTCGACCTCCTCCGGGAAGACCTTCTCGCCGCCGGTGTTGATGCACACCGAGTGCCGGCCGAGGACCGCGATCGCGCCGTCCTCCTCGATCGTGGCGGCGTCTCCCAGCAGGACGTAGCGGTCGCCGTCGATCGTGACGAAGCTTTCCTTCGTCTTGACCTCGTCCTTGTAGTAGCCCAGCGGGACGTGGCCGCGCTGCGCGACGCGGCCGATCTTGCCTGACCCCGGAACGATCGGCTTCAGGTCGTCGTCGAGCACGGTCGTGCGGTCGTTGACAGTGAACTTCAGACCCGCGTCGGGGCTCGACCCTTCCTTGCCGGTCCCTTGGAACCCCGTTTCGGAAGCCCCGAAGTTGTCCATCAACGCGACGTTGGGCAGGTGCTCTTTGAGCATGTCCTTCACGGTCTGCGAGAAGATCGCACCGGCCGAGCTGAGCACGAACAGGTTCGGCAGCTCCATGCCCTTCAGCGGGCCGGCGAGCGCCTCGGCCATCGGGCGCGCCATCGCGTCGCCGACGATCGACAGCGAGTTGACGCCTTCGCGCTTGGCGACTTCGAGGACCTCGACCGGGTCGAACTTCTTGACCAGGATGACCTTCGATGCCTGCAGGAACGCGATCCAGGTTGCAAGCTGGGCCGCGCCGTGCATCAACGGCGCGACCGGGAACATGACGAGCGCACCGCGGTTCGGCGCCCGCTCCGCGACCTCCTCGGGCGTGCTGACCGGCGTACCGACCGGATCGGCGCCACCCATCCCCGCGTAGAAGATGTCGTGTTGGCGCCACATCACGCCCTTCGGCATGCCGGTCGTGCCACCCGTATAGATGATGTAGAGGTCGTCGGAGGATCGCTGCGGAAAGCCCTCGCGCTCCGGCGACTGCGCGGCGAGCGCGTCCTTCCAGTCGACGGCGCCGACCGGCGCCTCACCGGCGCCGACCGACACGAAGCTGGTGAGCTTCGGCGCACGATCGCGGACCGCGTTGATCCGCGCCGTGAACTCGGTGTCGCAGACGAGGGCGACGAGGTCCGCGTCGTTGAACAGGTAGAGCAGCTCCTCCTCGACGTAGCGGTAGTTCACGTTCACGGGCACCGCGCGGACCTTGAAGCAGGCGACCATCGTCGTGACGTACTCGACGCCGTTGTAGAGCTGTACGCCGACGTGGTTGCCGGGCTTCACCCCGACGGACAGGAAGTGGTGAGCCAGCCGGTTGGCGCGATGCTCCAGCTCCGCATAGGTCAGCCGGTCCTCGCCACAGACGAGCGCCTCACGCTCACCGATCACATCCACAAGCGACTCGAAGATGTCGCCGAGGTTGAACTCCACGAGCCGGTCTCCTTACGCGGGTGTCGCGGCGAGCATCGCGCCGAGCGAGAGCAGCTGGCGAGTCGGGGTCCCGAGCTCGTGCTCGATCTGCTTGCACCAGATGAAGTAGCGGTGCAACGGGTAGTCCAGATCGACGCCGATGCCGCCGTGCAGGTGCTGGCAGGCGTGGACGACACGCATCCCGCCGTCGCCGGCCCAGTACTTCGCGATGGCGATCTCCTGATCCGCCGGCCAGCCTTCGGAGAGCCGCCAGATCGCGGAGATCGCGGTGAGCCGGATCAGCTCGGCGTCGATGTAGGCGTCAGCGGCACGCTGTCCGACCGCCTGGAACGACGCGATCAACTTGCCGAACTGCTCGCGTTCGGAGGTGTAGCGCGCGGTCATCTCCAGCGCGGCCTTGACGACACCCGCCGCGACCATCGACAACGCCGCGGTGTGGTGCCGGATCAGATCGGCGTAGAGCTCGCCGGCGTCGCCGATCACCTGCGAGGCCGGCACCTCGACACTGGCCAGCGTCAGATGCGCCTGGGGCTCGTGGTTGGTGGTGTGCAGCCCGGTGACCGAGACGCCGGCAGCCCCGTTGCGCAGCAGCGCCAGGATCGTCTCGCCACCGGCGTCCGCCGCCATGACGATGACGTCGGCCTCAGCGGCGTAGGGCACGAAGGACTTGTCACCGCTGAGCACCCACGCGTCGCCGTTCTTCGTCGCGGTCACCTCGGCGACCTCGCCGAACGCGGTCGTGAGGATCGTGTCGCCGGAGACGACGCCCGGCAGCACCGACGCGATCGCCGGCGCTCCCGCCTTTGCCAGCACGTACGCCGTGGCAAGGGTCGCCACCGCGGGCACCGGCGCCACCGCGCGGCCGACCTCGTCGTAGATCACGGCTTGGTCGAGGAAGCCGAGGCCCGCCCCGCCGAACTCCTCCGGGATGCCGATCCCGGTGATGCCCGACGCGGCCAGCTGCTTCCACAGCTGCGGGTCGAAGACCGAGCCGTTGCTGCTGGCGGCTTCCAGCGACTTGAGATGTTCGTGCGTCGACTGCTCGGTGAGGATCTCGTGCGCCAGCGCCTGTAGTGCGACCTGGTCGTCGGAGAAGGCGAAGTCCATCGGTTGTCTCTCTCTGTCAGGTCGTCGTGAGCGAACGCGCTGAGTTGGTCGGTGCGCTGCTCATCGCAGCGAACGTGGCATGCCGAGGCCGAAGATGGCGATGAGGTCGCGTTGGATCTCGTTGGTGCCGCCGCCGAAGGTGAGGATCAGCGTGCCGCGGTACGAGCGCTCCAGCCGACCCGCCAGCACCGAGCCGGGCGAGTCGCCTTTGAGGACGCCGGCCGCGCCGAGCACCTCGAGCAGCAGGCCGTAGCACTCGCAGTACTGCGTCGTGCCGTACACCTTGACCGCGGAGGAGTCCGCGATGGACACCTTGCCGATGCTGTCCTGCCACACGTTCTTCCAGTTGAGCAGCTGCAACGCCTCGAGCCGAGCCCGAACCTGCGCGAGGTGGGTCTGCACCCACTCCTGGTCGATGACCCGGCGGCCGTCAGGCAGCTTGGTGGTCTGCGCCCACTTGAGCACCTCGCTGTAGTTCTTCTCGAGGTGAGCGGGCACCGCCAGCGAGATCCGCTCGTAGTTGAGCTGGGTGGTGATGATCGACCAGCCGCCGTGGATCTCACCGACCGTGTTGCTGACCGGCACCCGGACGTCCTGGTAGTAGGTCGCGTAGGTGGCGTGGTCGCCGATGGTGTTGATCGGCGTGTAGGAGAAGCCTTCGGAGTCCGTCGGCACCAGGATGATCGAGATCCCCTTGTGCTTGCCGGCATCGGGGTCGGTGCGGACCGCCAGCCAGATGTAGTCGGCGTGGTCGGTCATACTCGTGAAGATCTTCTGCCCGTTGATGACCCACTCGTCGCCGTCGCGCACCGCGGAGGTCTTCAAGCCGGCCAGGTCGGTGCCCGCGCCAGGCTCGGAGTAGCCGATCGAGACGAAGCACTCCCCGCCGAGGATGCGCGGCAGGATGTCCTTCTTCATCTCCTCGGTGCCGAACTGCTGGATCGCCGGGCCGATCGTATTGATCGACAGGAACGGCAGCGGAGCGCCGGCGCGCTGCGCCTCGTCGTAGAAGACGAACTGCTCCATGCGGCCGAAGCCCTTGCCGCCGTACTCCTTGGGCCAGCCCACCCCGAGCCAGCCGTCCTGTCCCATCTTGCGGACTGCGGCCATGCACTCCGGGGTTCCGAGGCCGCCGTGCGACATCGCTTCGGTCACTTCCGGGGTGACGATCGTCTTGAAGTACTCACGCAGCTCGTCGCGCAGCGCGAGCTGTGAGTCGGTGTAGGCGATCCGCATCCTGGCGTCTCCTCGTTGCTCTGGCGTGCTTCTAGAAGCCTGCACTTGCCGTCGCGCCGCCGTCGACGGCGAGCTCGGCTCCGGTCATGTACGACGACGCGTCACTGGCAAGGAAGACGATCACCTTGGCCACCTCGTCGGCGGTGCCCATGCGCTTCAGGCCGGCGACCCGGCTCGCGATGTACTTGCGCCCGTCGTCGTCGACGACGGCGCGGGTCATCGGGGTGTCGATCCCGCCCGGGTGCACCGAGTTGACCCGAATCTTGTCCTTGCCGTTCTCGATCGCCGCGACCTTGGTGATCCCACGAACCGCGAACTTGCTCGCGGTGTACGAGCCGCAGAAGACAGTCGCGCCGAGCCCTTCGGTCGAGGACAGGTTCACGATCGAGCCGCCGCCGGCGCGCTTCATCGCCGGGATCGCGTGCTTCATCCCGAGAAAGGTGCCGACCAGGTTGACGTCGAGGATCCGGCGCAGCTCGTCGAGCGGGGTGTCCTCGATCGCATTGAACAGCAGGATCCCGGCGTTGTTGACGAGTACGTCGAGCCGGCCGAAGTCACGCTCGACCTCGGCCACCAGCGACTCCCAGCCCGGCTCGGAGGACACGTCGTGGTGAACGTAACGAACGCGTTCGCCGAGCTCCTCGGCCAGCGCCTTGCCCTCGTCGTCGAGGATGTCGGCGGCGATGACGGTGGCGCCTTCCGCGTGCAGCCGGCGCACGGTGCACTCGCCCATCCCTCGGGACCCCCCGGTCACGATGCAGACCTTGCCGTCCAACCCCAGGAAGTCGCTCACGATTTCCCGGGGACCCCGGGCCCCACCTGTTTCACGAGGTCTTCGCTCATTTGAGTGGTTCGCTCCCGACCACCCACATCGCGAAGAACTGGGCGCCGCCGCCGTAGGCGTGGCCCAGCGCCCGGCTGGCGTTGGCGACCTGGTGGCCGCCCGCCATCCCGCGGACCTGCTGCGCCGCCTCGGCGAACCGGCACATCCCCGAGGCGCCGATCGGGTTGGACGACAGCACTCCGCCGGAGGGGTTGATCGGCAGATCGCCCTGCATCGACGTACTGCCGTCGTCGACCATCTTCCAGCCCTCGCCCTCCGCGGCGAACCCGAGGTTCTCCATCCACATCGGCTCATACCAGGAGAACGGCACGTAGATCTCGGCGCAGTCGAGCTCGCGGCGCGGGTCGGTGATGCCCGCCATCTTGTAGACCTCCGCCGCACAGTCCCGGCCGGCGTGCGGGTTGACGACGTCTCGCCCGGCGCCCATCGTCGGCTCGCTGCGCACCGCGGTCGAGTGCACCCACGCCGACGGGTTGGGGGTCGCCTTTGCGGTGTCGGCGTCGGCGAGGACGATCGCGCAGGCGCCGTCCGACGACGGGCAGGTCTCGAGATAGCGGATCGGGTCCCACAGCATCGGCGACTCGCGGACCATGTCCTCGCTGATGTCGGCGATCTTCAGGTGCGCGTACTCGTTGTTGAGTGCGTTGAGCCGGTCCTTGACGGCGACCTTGATGCCGATGTCGTCCGGGGCGTTGGCGCGACGCATGTAGGCCCGGATGACGGGGGCGAAGAAGCCACCGGCGCCGGTGACAGACCCGCCCGTGAAGGGCAGCCGGATCGACAGCGCCCAGGTCGCGTTGGACTCGCTCTGCTTCTCGAAGCACACCACCAACACCCGCCGGTGGGTGCCGCTGGCCACGAGGTGCGTCGCCATCACGCCGGTCGAGCCGCCGACGCTGCCGGCAGTGTGCACCCGCATCATCGGCTTGCCCACCGCGCCGAGCGCGTCGGCGAGGTAGAGCTCCGGCATCATCACGCCCTCGAACATGTCCGGCGCCTTGCCGATCACCACGGCGTCGATGTCCGACCACGTCATGCCGGCGTCGTCGAGCGCCCGCTTCGCCGCTTCGCGAACCAGGCCGGCGATCGAGACGTCCTGTCGTTTCGCGGCGTACTTCGTCTGACCCACGCCGACGACCGCAACCTGCTTGGACATCACCGACCGCCTTCGAGGATGCCGACCAGGTTCTGCTGCAGACACGGTCCGCTGGTCGCGTGGGCGAGCGCCTTCGTGACCTCACCCGACGCGATCGCCTTCGAGGCTGCGGCGAACCGTTCCAGACCGCCGACCATCATCGGCCCGGCGGCGCAGTGGACCGGCTTGTCCGCCAGGCCGAGCGCCTCGCGCAGCAAGAGCTCCTGGTGCGGGTACGGCGTGTGCAGCCACGCCGCCTCCACGCCGTCAGCGCCGGCGCGCTCGCCTGCGAGCGCCGCCGAGGCCGACACGGTCAGGTCGCGGACCCCCAAAGCGGGCGCCTCGATCCGGTGGTCGAGACCGGTGATCCACGCCGGCGTGGCGGTCAGCTCCCGAGCCCGGTCGCCGGCGGCGAGCACGACGACGGTGGCTCCGTCCGCAACGTAGGTCGGGGGGACGTCGGCGATGTCGGGAAACCGGCCGCTGTCGCGCATCGCCTGCGCCTGCAGGCCGGCCAGCCCGCGGGCGTCCGGGTTGAGCGGCGCAACCGTGTACGGGTCGAGCTGGAGGGCGAGGGTGCGGTCGAGCTCCCCGCGTGAGGGCCGGGCGAACGCGTAGACGAGCGCGGTGTCGATGTGCTCGTCCTGCAGGACCGCGACCGCTTCGGCGAGGGCGAACGCGCCGTCCATCTCCAAGTGGGACTCGCGGATCGGCGGCCAGGCGCCGACCGCGTCGAGGGCACCGACGAACGCGAACGGGAACCCCTGCAGGTAGTCACTCGACCCCGACACCGTGAACCCGATGTCGCGCTGCGTCAGGCCAGCGTCTGCCATGGCCTTGTCGATGACCGGCAGCAGCATCTCGACCTCGTTGCGCGCCGGCTCGCTGGGCGTCTCGAACGACGCGGAGGAGACGATCGCGACCGGCCTGGCAAAGTCCCTCACTCGGGGCCCCCGCGGAGTTGTGAGCGAAGCGAAGAACTTCGTGGGGTGTTCGCACTTTTCGGGGGCCCCGCGGAGTCGTGTAGCGAAGCGGAGCGACTTCGTGGGGTGTTCATACGTAGTCCTTGTAGGTCGAGTAGTCGGCGTCGGGCTCGGCGATCGGCCGGTAGTACTTGATGTTGCCGAGGTCGGTCTTGCGGTCGGCCTCGTCGACCCAGACCGGTTCGACCCGCATCCCGAGCCGAACGTCGGCTGGGTCGCACTCCTGGATCAGGAACATCGAGGTCAGGTCGGCGCCGTCGAGCAGGATCCATGCCGACACGTACGGCGGCTCCAAACCGGGGCTCGGGATCCGCGTCACGCAGAACGTCGTGACGGTGCCCTTGCCGGACAGCGGCACGTCCTCCACCGTGGCCACTCCGCACATCGAGCATGCGCCGCGCGGCGGGACGTAGACCTTCTGGCACTTCGGGCAGCGCTGGCCCATCAGCCGGCCCTGCTGGAGGTTGCGCAGGAACCGCGACGCCGCGACGCCTGGGGTGTAGGAGAAGTCGAGCGAGATCGGCGTCTCGACCACCGTCACCGGTGCCACGTCCTGCGTGGTCTCGCTCATACGTCCTCCACCCCACCCACCACCCTGAAGTGGTGCCGGCTACGCCGGCTCATTTCATGACCTCGAAGCACACCAGGTCGGTGATGGAGCCGACTCGCTCGTCGCGCCAGCGCGCAGTGACCTTCGCGCCGGTGGAGATGGCGTCGGGTGAGCCCGCGTCAACCGCCGCCAAGAAGGGGACGTCCGCGCCTTCCAGCTTCACCAACGCCCAGGCGAACGGCTTGTCCAGCGGTTGACCCTTGGTCGGTTTGTCGTTCCACGACCAGGTCGTGACGACGCCGGTGTCGGCGACCTCGACGTAGTCGGAGAGGTCTTCGCTCGTGACGGGGTCGTAGTCGATGGCCGGCACGATCACCCGGCCGTCCGATGCACGTACTCCGACGAACTTCTTGTCCCGCAGCGCGGTGAGGAACGCGCCGATCGCGGGCCCGGTGGAGCGGGTGTAGGTGTATTCGACGACGTGCGGGGCGGTCAGTACCTCTTCGCTCATGCTGAGGTCTCGGGGACAAACCGCACGGTCATCTCCTTGATGCCCATGATGAAGTTCGACCGGAGCCGACGCGGTTCGTTGACGAGCTCCACGCGGGCGCACTGGGTGATCAGCGAACGGTAGAAGCACTCGATCTCGAGTTTGGCGAGGTGGCGCCCCAGGCAGAAGTGCGGTCCGCCGCCGCCGAACCCGACGTGCGGGTTGGGCTCGCGCGTGATGTCGAAGACGTCGGGATTGTCGAAGACGGACTCGTCGCGGTTGGCCGACGTATAAAAGATGACGACCTTGTCACCCTTCTTGATCGTCTTGCCGCCGAGCTCGATGTCCTGCAGCGCGGTACGACGGAACAGATGCACCGGTGTCACCCATCGCACGATCTCGTCGGCGGCGGTGGGGATGAGGCCGGGGTCGGCCTTGAGCTTGGCCCACTCCTGCGGGTGCTGGATCAGGGCGTACATGCCGCCGGAGATCGCGTTGCGGGTGGTCTCGTTGCCGGCGACGCCGAGCAGCATGAAGAAGAGGTCGAACTCCATCTCCGACAGGACGTTGCCCTCTTCGTCCGGGCTGATCAGCTTCGAGACGATGTCGTCCTTGAGGTCCTTGCGCTTCTCCTCGGCGAGGGCGCTGGCATAGGCCCACATCTCGGTGGCGGCGTCGAGGCGCTGCTCCTCGGTGACGCCGTACTCCGGGTCGTCGCCGCCCACCATGCGGTTGGACCAGTCGAAGACCTTGTGCCGGTCCTCGAGCGGGACGCCCATGAGCTCGGAGATGACGATCAGCGGGAGCTCCGCGGCGCACAACGTGACGAAGTCGCCTTCGCCCTTGGCCACGGCCTGCGCGACGATCTCGTCGCAGGTGTCCTGGATCCGCTGCTCGAGCTTGGCGATCATGCGCGGGGTGAAGCCGCGGTTGACCAGGCTGCGGGTACGCGTGTGCTCGGGCGGGTCCTGATTGAGCATGAACAACTGCTGCTGGGCGATCTGCTCCTCGATCATCTCCGTGATCAGCGCGGTCTTCTCGCGGGAGGAGAACAGCTCGGGGTTGCGCGAGACGAACACCACGTCCTCGTGGCGGGTGATCGCCCAGAACCCGTTGGGCTGCTGCGGGTCGTGATGATGGAAGACCGGCGCTTCGGCTCGCAGCCTCCGGAACTGCTCGTACGGGATGGCCTCGGTGTACTGGTCCATGTCCCAGAGGTCGATGTCAGCGAGCGTTTCGGTCACCCAGAAGCCTCTTCTCTGCACTGCGCGAGGACCCTGACCGCCGGACGGCGGTCGGTCGGGCCAACAAGAACGTGTTCTCATTTTGCTCGGATCTGACTGGGCGTCAACACTTGTAGCCGAAAAAACTAGAACGTGTTTTACTCGGTCCCGGAGCCTCGATTTCGGGGACTCCGCCGACAATCTCTGGCCTTCTCGAGGGCACCCTCGGAGGCCTTCTTCGAAGGGCACGTCATGAGCGAAGCGGTGATCGTCGAGGCGGTCCGCACCCCGATCGGCAAGCGTGGCGGCTGGCTGGCCGGCCTGCATCCGACCGCGACGCTGGGGCACGTCCAGCGCGAAGTCATCGCCCGGGTCGGCATCGACCCCGTCCTCGTCGAGCAGGTCGTCGGCGGTTGCGTCACCCAGGCCGGCGAGCAGGGCAGCAACATCACCCGCTACGCGTGGTTCGCAGAGGGGCTGCCGGAAACCGCCGGCGTCACGACGGTCGACTGCCAGTGCGGCTCGGCGCAGCAGGCCAACCACTTCATCGCCGGGCTGATCGCCGCCGACGCGATCGACATCGGCATCGCCTGCGGGGTCGAGATGATGTCGCGGGTCGGCCTCGGCGCCAACGTGATGAGCGGTCCCGGCGTACCGCGACCGGACGACTGGGACCTCGACCTGCCCGACCAGTTCACCGCGGCGGACCGGATCGCAGAGGATCACGGGATCAGCCGCGAGGACCTCGACGCATTCGGTGTGCTGTCGCAGGAGAAGGCCGCCCGCGCCTGGGCGGAGGAGCGGTTCAAGAGCCAGATCGCGCCGATCGAGGCGCCGGTGCTCGGCGAGGACGGCAAGCCCACGGGCGAGACCACGGTGGTCGACCGCGACCAGGGTCTGCGCGAGACCACGCTGGAGAAGCTCGCCGCGTTGAAGCCGGTTCGCGAAGGCGGTCTGCACACCGCAGGCACGTCATCCCAGATCTCCGACGGTGCCGCCGCGGTAATGCTGATGTCGGCGCAGAAGGCGAAGGAGCTCGGCGTCACGCCGCGCGCCCGGATCGTGTCCCAGGCGTTGGTCGGCGACAAGCCGTACTACCACCTCAACGGGCCGGTCGCCGCGACGCAGCGGGTGCTCGACCGGTCCGGTATGTCGATCAACGACATCGACCTGTTCGAGGTCAACGAGGCCTTCGCTTCGGTTGTCGTCAACTGGGCGAAGCAGCACAAGGTCGACCACGATAAGGTCAACGTCAACGGTGGAGCCATCGCGCTCGGCCACCCGGTCGGTTCCACCGGCAGCCGGCTGATCACCACCGCCCTGCACGAGCTGGAGCGGACCGGCGGCTCCACGGCGCTGATCTCGATGTGCTGCGGCGGGGCGCTCGCCACCGGCACGATCATCGAACGGATCTAGGCACCCCACCAAATCGCTTCGCTCCGCTTCGCCTCCCGATTCGGCGGGGCCCCGAAAGGATTGTCTTGGCGCACCTTGACGTAGAACAGCAGGGGCATGTCCTCGTCCTGACCATGAACCGGCCCGAAGCGCGCAACGCGCTCTCACCGGAGATGCTCGTCGGCCTCGCCGACGCATGGGACCGCATCGACAGCGATCCGCAGATCCGGGTCGGCGTACTGACCGGTGCCGGCGGGACGTTCTGCTCGGGCGCGGACCTCAAGGCGATGAACGCCTCCGGCACCACGTCGGAGGCCGCCCAGCGCATGAAGGAAGACGCCGGCATCCACTGGAAGGCGCTGCTGCGCAGCCATCGGCTGACCAAGCCGCTGATCGCCGCGGTCGAGGGCTACGCGCTGGCGGGCGGCACCGAGATCCTGCAAGCGACCGACATCCGGGTCGCCGGCGAAAGCGCGGTGTTCGGGATCACCGAGGTCACCCGAGGACTGTTCCCGCTCGGCGGGTCGACGGTGCGGCTGCGTCGCCAGATCGGCTTCACCAAAGCGATGGAGATGCTGCTGATCGGCGAGCGCGTGTCCGCAGCGGAAGCGGAACGGATCGGGCTCATCGGCCGGGTCGTGCCGGACGGTCAAGCCCTCACGCATGCGCTCGAGATCGCCGAGAAGATCGCAGCCAACGCGCCGCTGTCGGTGCAGGCCGTGAAGCGGGCCGTGCAGGAAAGCGAAGGCCTCACCGAGGAAGAAGGCCTCGCCCGCGAGCTCGCGATCGGGGTCGCGATCTTCGGCACGAACGACGCGAAGGAAGGCACGTTGGCCTTCAAGGAGAAGCGTCAGCCCAACTTCACCGGAACCTGAGGTCCTCGAGCGATGGTCGACGGGTTCCTGTCGAAGGGCTACACCGCGCCGCGTGACGGCACAGCCGAATCGCGGCTGGCGGCTGCGGTGCGCCGACTGATGGACGCGACCGTGCTGACCGACGCCGACGAGGACGAGATGCGCGCGGTGGCGGGCCGGCTCGATGCGATCTCCGAACAGCTCGAAGGCCCCGACGCGACCCGGCTCGCGGGCGGCATGCGTTGGCCGAGCCGCGACAAGATGGTCCAGGGCGACCGCGACCACAACCCGATGGCCGGCCCGGCCAACCCGCTGTCACCGCCGATGCACGTCGAGGTCGTCGACCCGGCCACCGACGAGGTCGGCACCGAGCTGACGATGCGGCCGATCCACGAGGGTCCGCCCGCCGGCGTGCACGGCGGCTGGGTCGCCTCACTGCTCGACCAGCTGCTCGGCATCGCGAACATCGCCTCCGGCAACCCGGCGATGACCGGTGAGCTCACGGTGCGCTATCACCGGCCGACGCCCATCGGCGTACCGCTCGTGCTTCGGGCGCGTACCGAGTCGGCCGAAGGACGCCGGATGACGACGACCGGCGAGATCCGCACAGCGGACGGCGAGGTGACGGCGTCGGCGGTCGGCCTGTTCATCCGGCCGCGACCTGAGCGGCTCGACCAGCACGAGCGGCTGATCAAGGAGCGCCTCAGCGCCCGCCGGGAGGCCTGAGCGGCGGGCGACTAGGCCGGAGCCGGGGCCGCGACCACCCTGCGCACCGCCGCGCCCACCATGCGCGAGACCGCCGACTCACGGGGCGGCGAGAACACGTCGTGGCCGAGCCGGGCGGCACATTCGTAGACGACGGCGGTGACCCGCGGCTGGAGCACTTCGAACACGGCCATCTCGCTGCGGATGAACCCGACCGCGATGTTGCTCTGCGGGTCGCAGTACGCGTACTGCCCGCCGAGGCCTTCTGCACCGTAGGCGTCCGGGTTCGGACCGAACCGGCGACCAGCTCCGATGCGGGAGATGTTCCCGATGTAGCCGAGAGTGCGCGGCGCCGGCTCGACCGCGATCTTCGCCAGTGGGCCGGTGACCACTCCGGTCATCAGGATGTCGGGCTCTCGGGAGACGACCCGGCTCCACGCTCTGACGACGTCGTCGGACAGGATGCGCGCCCCGTCCAGCGCGCCGCCGCCTGCCATCGCCGCCCAACCGCGCGCCATCGCCCGCGCCGTGGCCGTCCCGCCGCCGGCCGGAAACTCTGCGGCCAGGACGTCGGGCGAGTTGAACAGCAGCTCGAGCTCGTCGATGCCGCTTCGGGTGCCGTCGCCGAGAAACGCTGCTCCGAGCAACGTCTCCGGGTTGCGCGCCGTGGCCAGATAGGAGTCCTGAACCTTCCGAATCGGCTTCGGCAGATGGTCGAAGCGCATGGTGCGCACTCGGGCGACCCGTTCGAGCTCGCTCGCGGGAGTTCCGATGCTGATGTCCAGGTCCAACGGCGTCGCGACCTCTTCGGCGAAGAACTGTCCCAGTCGACGGCCGTCCACCCGCCGCACCAGCTCCGCGAGCAGCCATCCGCTTGTCAACGCGTGGTAGCAGTGCTTCGTGCCCGGCGGGTAAACGGGAGCCGCGGCGGCGAGTCCCGCAGCCATCGAGTCGTAGTCGTCCCAGCCGCTGCCGTCGAGTCGGGCGATCCGGTTCATGCCCGGGAACCCGATCACGCCGGCGGTGTGCATCAGCAGGTGGCGCACCAGAGTCTGTGCCTTGCCGTTCTGGGCGAACTCCGGCCAGTACGTCGCCACCGGCGCGTCCACGTCGATCAGGCCGCGGTCCACGAGGATCTGCACGCACATCACCGCGAAGCCTTTGGTCGCGGACATCAGCACGCTGCGGGTCTGCGGCTGCCACGGCTGGTCCGGCTTCGCCACGCCCGCCCATAGGTCGACGACCGGGACGCCCCCGACATACGCGCAGTACGCCCCGCCGCCATGGCCGAGGGTATCGGCCCCGGCCAGAAAAGCGTCAGCCACGGCTTCGTAGCCGGGCGCGACGTACCACTGCGCAGCCCCGGACGAATCGACGGTCGAACGAGCGTTTCTCATGACATCCTTTACAGTCTGGATTGACTGTTTATCACTCGCCGGCATACGCCGCACGATCCGGCGAGGGATCTAGAGTGCAGCGGGTGAGTCGCTGCCATAAGCCGCACGAGGCAGCGATCCCGCAGCTCGGCGTGTCGGCCACCCCGACCGGCACGATGACCTTTGACGACGGCGACGCCTCGGGTCAGTGGCTCAGTGCGGCCCGCGTCCTCGAGCTCGATCTCGACCGGCCCGAGTGGGTCGATCTCCGCTTCGAGGACTGTGACCTGTCCGGAGTCACCGCCCGCGACTTCGTGATGCGGCGAGTCGAGTTCCGCGGCACCCGCCTGCGCGGCGTCGCCTTCGCCAGCGGTCAGTACGACGACGGGCTCCTGCTCGACTGTCGCACCGACGACCTCGCATGGCGCTTCAGCCGGCTGCGCAACGTGACCTTCCGCAGCTGCGACCTGGCGAACGCGGACTTCTACGCCGCGACCTTCGAGCACGTGACGTTCGGCTCGTGCAACCTGCGCAACGCGCGCTTCCACGCTGCGACGGTGAAATGTCTCCGGATCACCGACTGCGATCTGCGGGGCGTGTCCGGCGCCCTGGATCTCAAAGGCGCGGTCCTCGACGTCGCAGACCTGCCGAGCCTCGCGCCATCGTTGGCGGGCGAGGCCGGCATCGAGCTCGTGGACTGACGAGCGGTCCTACAGTCCGGCGGCAGGCGCGCCGAGTTGAGTAGAGACGGCATCAGCTGCACTCAATGACCGGGAGAGATCTGTGACGCGCTCCGACGCCCGCGACACGCTGTATCGCGTCGGCGGGGTGCTGGCCGCCGTCACGACGCTGCTGCTGTCCTCCGTCGCGCTCGGGCGGGCGTTCGCCGACGACACACCGATCCAGGGCAGCTGCGAGAACGTGATCTACGACGGCAAGACGACGGCTCCCCCGGGCTGTCCGACCGACGTGACCGTGACCGCCGGCGTACGGCAGCTGACCGTCTCGTGGACGGCGCCGGCGAGCAACGGCGGCGCTGCCGTCACGTCGTACGTCGTCCAGATCTCCACCGACGACGGCCAGTCGTGGACCACCGTGCCACCCGCGCCGTCGGCTGGCGCCGGCCACCCTCCCGCCACGACCGACGTCGTCTCCGGGCTCACGCCCGGCACCGAGTACTTCTTCCAGGTCGCGGGCGTCAACGCGCTCGGCGTCGGCAACTTCTCGACGATCACCACCCCGGTCGCGCCGCTGGGTGGCCGGCAGACCACCCTCACCGCACTGCGCAACAAGAGCGTCGTGCGCGGCTCGTCGACGATCGTGCGGGCAGTGCTCATGGACGTCGCCAGCGACGTACCCATCTCGGGCGAGTCCGTCGCCCTGGACCGGCGCAACGCCACGACCGGCGCTTGGCACTTCGTGACGTTCGCGCAGACGAACCGCAACGGCGTCGCAGCCGCGTCGGTCGCGCCGCGCAGGTCCACCAACTACCGGTGGACGTTCACGAGCGACTCCGACTTCACGCCGTCGACGAGCGGCGTCCAGACGGTGCTCGTCCGCCCGTACTAGCCCGGGGCCGACTCTCAGTCGGCCGAGTCGCTTTCGGGCGGCTCGAGACCTCGTACCAGCGCGCCGGGATCCGTCTGGAGCGCTTCGGCCAGTTTCAGCAGGTTGTGCAGCGAGAGGTTGCGGCGACCCCGCTCGACCTGACCGACGAACGTCCAGTGCAGCCCGGCGCGGTCCGCCAGTCCTTCCTGGCTCAGGCCGAGCTCGTTGCGGCGTGCGCGGACCCGGTTGCCGAACTCGGCGAGCGCGTCGGACACCGGGACTGGCATGGCTGTCCAACTGCATACGTCCCGATGGTTTGAGACCAGAGAAGATACGTCTCATGCCTCGAGCGGCTTTCTGACGCCCTTTCAGAAACCGGCCCGAGGTGTGGCAGGCTCATGCAGGTCCGTCGTACCGGAGGGGTTTCAGCAATGCCGATCTCGATCATGCGGTTCAACTTCGTGCTGCCCGGGATCGACCCGACCACGCTGTCGGAGATGTACCAGTCAGCCGTCGAGATGGCAGCGGTCGCGGACGCCAACGGCTTCATGGCGGTGTCGGTCGAGGAGCACCACGGAGTCGACGACGGCTGGAGCCCCGCCCCGCTGACGGTGGCGGGCCTGATCCTCGGCCGGACGAAGAACCTGCGGGTGATGGTCCAGGCCTTGCTGGTCCCGCTCAACGACCCGCTGCGCGTAGCCGAGCAGGTCGCCGTCCTCGACCTGGCCAGCGGCGGGCGCATCAACGTGGTCGCGGGCCTCGGCTACCGACCCGAGGAGTACGCCGACGCCGGGGCGGACTGGGCCAAGCGCGGTGCGCTGATGGACGAATGCCTCGACGCGATCATCGGCGCCTGGTCCGGCGAGGAGTTCACCTACCGCGGCCGCAAGCTACGGGTCACCCCGGTCCCCAAGACGCCGGCCAGCGGGATCCTGTTCGTCGGGGGCAGCGGCAAGCCGGCCGCCCGCCGTGCCGCTCGGCTCGGGCTCCCGTTGCTACCCGCCGCCCATCTGCCCGAACTCGAGGCCTACTACAACGAGCAGTGCGCCGAGCACGGCACCACCGGGTTCATCATCATGCCGCCCGAGCGGACGTGTCTCACGCTGCTGGCGGAGGACCCGGACAAGGCCTGGAACGAGCTCGGTGAACACCTGCTGCACGAGGCCAAGCGCTACCAGAGCTGGCAGACGCCCGACGTCCACTCCGCGGTGTCGTCTCACGCCAGCACCATCGAGGAGCTGCGCGCCGAAGGGATCTATCGGATCTGCTCCCCCGACGAGGCCATCGCCTGGTGCAAGGAACAGGGCGACTGGGCGACGATGGTGCTGCATCCGCTGTGCGGCGGCGTACCGGTCGAACGCGGCTGGGACACCGTGAACCTCTACGTCGACAAGGTGCTTCCTGCACTCTCGTGACACCACTGGGTAAGAAGCGGTCATGACCAAGGTTCCTGACGTCGCCCTCAACAACGGCCGGTCGATCCCCCAGCTCGGCTTCGGCGTGTTCCTCGTGCCCCCCGAAGACACCGCTCGCGTCACGGGCGAGGCACTGCGGGTCGGCTACCGCCACATCGACACCGCCGAGATGTACGGGAACGAGAAGGAGGTCGGCGTCTACATCACCAGCAAGCTGGACAACGGCGACCACGAGCCCGGCGACGCGCGACGAGCGTTCGACGCCACTCTCGCCGCGCTCGGTGTCGACCAGATCGACCTGTTCCTGATCCACTGGCCGCTGCCGACGCGCTACAACGGCGACTTCGTGTCGACGTGGAAGACACTCGAGGAGTTCTACCGGGACGGTCGCGCCCGCTCGATCGGCGTGTCGAACTTCCATGCGCACCATCTGCGCCGGCTGTTCGCGGAGTGCGACATCGTCCCCGCGGTGAACCAGATCGAAGTCCACCCGTACCTGGTGCAGGACGAGCTTCGCGCGTTCTGCCGTGACCACCAGATCGCGGTCGAGGCGTGGTCGCCGATCGGTCGCGGAGCGGTGCTCGAGGATCCGACGCTGAAGGCCATCGCCGCCCGGTACGACAAGACGGTGGCGCAGGTGGTGCTGCGCTGGCACCTCGATCGCGGCGACATCGTGTTTCCCAAGTCGATGCGTCCGGAGCGCATCGCCGAGAACTTCGACCTGTTCGACTTCTCCCTCGACAACGACGACATCGCAGCGATCAGCGCGCTGGACCGCGGCGAGCGGGTCGGTCCCGACCCCGAGACCTTCGACCGCGTCTGAGACGGCACTGCGTTGGGGGACACGTTCGCCGACCTCCTACTGGCGAGAGCCGACGACGACCGGGTCGCGTTGTGGGCGGGCGACCTGACCTGGAGCTGGCGCACCCTCGTCGCGGAGTCGCGGGCCCGGGCGGCCGTCCTGACCGAACGCCGCGACTCGGCGCGACCGCACGTCGGCGTACTGCTGGACAACACGCCCGAGTACCTCGCGTGGCTGTACGGCGCAGCGCTGGCTCGCGGAACCGTCGTCGGCATCAACCCGACGCGACGCGGCGCGCCGCTGCGCGAGGACATCCAGCACACCGACTGCGGCATGATCGTCACCGATTCGGCCCACCGCGACCTGCTCGACGGGCTGGGTCTCGGGCTCGACCCGGCGCGACTGCTCGTCGTCGACGACCGGGCATACCTCGACGAGGTCGCCGCGGCGAGGGTCGACGATCGCGAGCTGTCGGCAGCCGAGCCGGGCGACCGTCTGCTGCTGCTCTTCACCTCGGGGTCGACGGGGGCGCCGAAGGCGGTGGTGTGTACGACGGGACGGCTCGCGGTGATCGCCAAGGGCGCCGTCGACAGCATCGGGGTGCGCGCCGACGACGTGTTCTACCAGGCGATGCCGATGTTCCACGGCAACGCGATCATGGCCAACCTGGCCCCGGCGGTCGCCCTCGGCGTACCGGTCGAGCTGCGATCGCGCTTCTCGGCGTCGCAGTTCCTCTCCGACGTACGCCGCCACGACGCGACGTACTTCAACTACGTCGGGCGCTCTCTCGCCTACGTCCTCGCGACCCCGCAGCGCGAGGACGACCGCACGAACTCGCTGCGCCTCGGATTCGGCACCGAAGCGTCGCAACGCGACCGGGCCGAGTTCGAGCGGCGCTTCGGCTGCGCCCTCACCGAGTCCTACGGCTCGAGTGAAGGAGTGGTCGCCACTCATCGCCCGCCGGGGACCCCGGCGAACTCGATCGGCGTACCTCGCCCACGCCCGGGATCCGACGTGGCGGTGGTCGATCCGGCGACGGGGCGCGAGTGCGCCGTCGCCGTCGTCGACGGCGACGGCCGGCTGCAGAACCCGGGAGCGGCGATCGGCGAGATCGTCGACCGCGGCGGCGCTCCCGGCTTCGAGGGCTACTACCGCAACGATGCCGCCACGAGCAGTCGGCTGCGCGACGGGTGGTACTGGACCGGCGACCTCGCCTATCGCGACGCCGACGGCTGGCTCTACTTCGCCGGTCGCAGCAACGACTGGCTGCGCGTCGACTCCGAGAACTTCGCCGCGGCGCCGGTCGAAGCGGTGCTGTCCCGCTTCTCCGACGCGGTCATGGTTGCGGTCTACGCCGTACCGGACCCGCGTACCGGCGATGAGGTGATGTGCGCGATCGAGCCGCGGCCGGGCGCGCCATTCGACCCGGTCGCGTTCGGGGCGTTCTTGCAGGCGCAGCCGGACCTCGGTACGAAGTGGGCGCCCCGCTTCGTACGGATCGTCGACGCCATGCCGCTCACCGCAACGAACAAGGTCGACAAGGCACCGCTACGCGCGAGCGGCTGGGCAGCCGGGGCGGTCTGGTGGCGACCCGGTGCCGAGCTGGCCTACGTACCGTTCGGCGAAGCTGACCGCGCGACCTACCAGGCCCGCTTCGAAGAACACGGCCGCACCCACCTCCTGCCAGCCCCCCAGCAACGCTCCATTGCCGGGCCCCCCGCCCAGTGACGCTGCGTTGCTGGGGGGATTCCGCAGTAACGCTGCGTTGCTGGGGGAAATCCCCCAGCTAAGGAGCGTTACTGGGTGGGGAGGCCGCGGAGGGGGAGGCCGGCCTTGCGGTAGATGTCGTCGAGCACCCGCATCGTCAGGACCGCGTCTCGCGGATCGGTGATGACGGGTCCTCCGTCACGCACCGCCGCCAGGAAGGCTCGTAACTGATAGGTGTACGTCGCATCGCCTCGCACCCGCTCCCGGGTCGTCTTGCCGTCGACGGTCAGTGTCAGCCGGTTGTAGAACTGCGGCGCGATGAAGTTGAAGACCTTCAGCTGCCCGCGGGTGCCCGTCACGCGCACCGAGAACTGCGGCATCTTCCGCGACCACATCGACGTCGACGTGCTACCCGTCGACCCGTCCGGAAAGGAGTACGTCGCGGTCATCGCCCGGTCGATGTCCGAGCCGCGGAGCAACGCCTGCGCCGACTCGACGGTCGGCTCGCCGCTGCCCAGCAGGCGCAGCACGTGTACGGCGTAGCAGCAGTCCATCGTCGTACCGCCGCCGAGCGGATAGGAGTAGCGGATGTCGGAGAACTTCGGCAGCGGGAAGCACATCGCCGCGTGGACGTGCTCGAGGTCCCCGAGCGTGCCGTCATGCGTCAGCGCCCTGATGCGCTCAGCGAGCGGGTGGTAGCGGTAGTGGTAGGCCTCCATCACGACCAGCCCGGACGTCGCGGCGGCGTCGGCGACCTCGCGTGCCTCCGCCTCGTTCGAGGTGAACGGCTTCTCACACAGCACGTGCTTGCCGGCCGCGAGAGCCTGCAACGTCCACTCGGCGTGCAGCGCGTTGGGGAGCGGGTTGTAGATCGCCTCGATCGACGGGTCGGCGATCAACTCCTCGTACGACGAGTGCACCCGTTCGATGCCGTGCTTCCGGGCGAACACCTCGGCGCGCGATCGGTCCCGGGCCGCAACCGCCGCCACGACGGTCCCCGGCACTTGCCGCGACGGCCGGATCAGCGCCGACGGGGTGATCCGCGCGGCCCCGAGCACCCCGATCCGAAGATCGTTCGTCACGCGGTCCACACCTCGCGCACCTCGTCCACGTGCGCCGCAGCCTGCAGCCGTCCGGCCATCGCCGCCGGCTTCGCGGTCGCCGGGTCGAGTGGGTTGGACCCGATCGCCCCGAGGGAGGTCTGGCTGGCGGTGATGGTGACGACACGTGCGTTCGCGCGAACCGCCTCAGCCGCGGCAACGACATCCGGTGCAATGAACGGCATCTCCGGCATCGGCGCGATGACGACCACCGGATCGCAGCCGTCGGCGAGGTCGAGATTGATCCCGGAACGGATGCCGCCGTCGATGTACTTGCTGCCCTGGATCGTGACCGGCGGCCATACGCCGGGCACCGCGCAGCTCGCCGTCACGGCGTCGACCAGCTCGACCTCGTCCCGCGACGTGAACACCCGAGGCCGCCCGGTCATCGCGTCGATCGCCGCGATCCGAAGGTCACGATCGGGCCAGTCATGGCTCGGTAGCCGGCGTTCGATCACCGGCCGCCGTACCGACTCCGGCACCGTCCTCGCCCGCATCGCGTAGCTGCCGACCGCACGGAACAGCTCCGGTCCGGGCTGGTTCTGCCCGAACGCGGCGCCCAGCTCCCGCATCAGCTCCTCGGGGTCGAACGCGGTCGTGAGCTCGCTGGTGAGCAGGTCCGCCGACAGCTGCCGCTCGTAGAGGTGGTTGAGCGGATAGCCGCTCGTCAGCTGTGCCGCCACCGCCGAGCCCGCGGAGGTCCCCACGAGCCGGTCCGCGTTGCTCAGGTCGACTCCGGCGTCAGCAAGTCCCTGCAGGATGCCGAGCTCCCAGCCGATGCCGGCGACGCCGCCACCGCCGAGCACCAGCGCCCTGGTCATGACGGGATCAGCCCGGCCCACTCGCGAACGAGTGGCAACGTGTCCGCGCGGTTGGGAAGGATGAGAATGCATCGCTCGAGTCCCAGCTCGGCGTAGTGGCTGAGTACGCCGGCGTCCGGCCGCACCGCATGCAGCGTCACCGACGGGGCCGGCTTGCCGACGTCGTCCGCGTAGCCGGCAAGCTCCGCCAACCGCTCGCCGATCTTGCGCTTCGACGGCATCGGCATCCACCCGGTCCCGTACTCGACCGCGTGGCGCATCGACAGCTTGCTGCTGCCGCCGACCAGCACCGGCATCGGCGTCTGGGCCGGCTTGGGCCACTGCCAGGACTCGGAGACCTTCGCGTACGGACCGTCGTACGCCGCGACGTCGCTCCCCCACAGCGTCTGCATCAGCCTGACCCGGTCGCGCAGCACCTCCCAACGTTCGTCGTAGGAGATGCCGTGGTCGGCCATCTCCTCGGCGTTCCAGCCGGAGCCCACCCCGAAGAGGAACCGCCCTCCCGACAGGTGGTCGAGCGAGGCGACCGACTTCGCAAGCACGATCGGGTCGTGTTCGGTGACCAGGCAGATGCCGGTGCCGACCTTCAGCCGCTCGGTGACGGTGGCCGCCGCGGCCAGCGTGACGAAGGGGTCGAGTGTGTGCTTGTACTCCTCGGGCAGCTCGCCGCCGTTCGGGTAGGGCGTCGCGCGCGAGGTCGGGATGTGGGTGTGCTCGGCCACCCACAGGCTTTCGAACCCGGCGTCCTCGGCCGCCCGCGCGACATCACGGATGTCGTTGGTGAGATCCGTCGCGAACAGCGAGATGCCGACGTGCAAGGCGAGCCCCTCCCGGCTAGTCCGAGGCCATGTGTCAGTCGAAGGTGACGACCTGGCGAATGACGTCGCCGGCCTGCATCGCGGCCAGGGCGTCGTTGATCTGCTCGAGCTTGATACGGCGGGTGATCATGCCTTCGAGGTCCAGCCGGCCCGCCCGCCACAGGTCGAGCAGCCGCGGGAAGTCCCGCCGGATGTTCGCCGACCCGTAGTAGGAGCTGCGCAGTGTCTTCTCGTTGTAGAAGAGCTCGAACGCGTTGAACGAGACGATGTCGTCGGTGGGACCGACACCGACGACCACCGTCGTACCGCCGCGCCGCGTGGCGTCGTACGCGGTACGGATCGTGCTCGACCTGCCGACAACCTCGAAGGCGTAGTCGAATCCGGCTCCGCGGGTGAGCTCCTGGATCGCGTTCGGGAGGTCGTCGGGCGTCACCGCGTGTGTGGCACCGAACTGCTTGGCCCAGTCCAGCTTCTTCTCGACCGGGTCGACGGCGACGATCGTCGAGGCGCCACAGATCTGCGCACCTTGAATCGCGCTGATGCCGACGCCGCCGCAGCCGATGACCAGCACGGACGAGCCCGGCCGCACCTGTCCGGCGTTCACCACGGCCCCCACGCCGGTCATCACGCCGCAGCCGATCAGCGAGGCGAGGTCGAACGGTACGTCCTTGCCGATCTTGATGGCGGCCGCTTCTGGGACGACGAGCTCCTCCGCGAAGGTGCCCGCGCCGGACATCCCGAAGTACGTGGTGTCACCGGCGGTGAAGCGCGGTTCGCCGAACGCCTCTCCGACCAGCGACATGCACAGCTGTGGCTTGCCGTTGGTGCAGTCCGCGCACCTGCCGCACTGCGGTGACCAGCAGATGACGACGTGATCCCCCGGTTTCAGTCCGGTGACCCCGGCGCCCACTTCGAGGATCTCGCCGGCACCTTCGTGCCCGAGCACGGCGGGCATGGCGACCGGGATCGTCCCGGTCATCGCGGACAGGTCGGAATGACAGACGCCGGTCGCCTTGATCTTGACGCGAACCTTGCCGTCGCTGAGCGGGACGGTCGCGACGTCGTCGCGCACGTCGAGGGTGGTGCTGGGGATCTGGCTGAGTACCGCAGCCCTCACTGGGATGCTCGTTTGAGCATCAACGCCCGCTTGGGACACATGTCGACCGCCTCCTGCACCTGGTCGAGCAACTCGGCGGGCGGGTGGAAGTTCGACACCTGAAGGTTGTCGTCGTCATCGACCGAGAAGATCTCCGGCAAGATGCCTTCGCAGACCGCGTTGGCCTCGCACTCGTCCCAGTCGACGACGATCTCAGCTGCACCCTGGGCATCAGTCACGATCGCAGTAGAACATGCTGCGTTTCGCGCGAACAAGCCGCCCCGCAGGGCGCGCTTTCGGCTCGTGCGGAAATCGAGTCGCGATATCTCGACCCAATCTGACGACCCGTCAGATTTACTTGTCACGTGGTGCGCATGGAGCCGGTCGAGGCCGAAGCCGACTGGATGTTGCAGCTCGACGTCTCTGACGGCATCGCGACGCTGACGCTGAACAACCCGCCGAAGCTCAACGCCTGGTCATGGGAGGCGACGCGGCAGCTCGGAAAGCGCGCGGACCAGATCCGCTTCGACGACTCGGTCCGGGTCGTCGTCCTGCGAGCCGAGGGCCGCGCGTTCTGCGCCGGCGTCGACCTCGGCATGCCCGAGGACCGGATCACCGGCCGGTCGGCTGCGGAGAAGGCTCGCAACTTCTACGAGGGTTTGCGCTGGGTGCATGAGCGCTTCCATGCGTTCTCCGAGCTGCCCCAGCCGATCGTCGCGGCCGTGCACGGCTACTGCCTGGGATTCGGGTTCGAGCTGGCCCTGATGGCCGACATCCGGGTCGCCGCGCAGGACGCGATCTTCGCGCTGCCTGAGGCCCAGATCGGCGTGTCGATCGACGCCGGCGGCGACCTCCGGCTCGCGCGGGACGCCGGCGCCGGCTGGGCGAAGCTGCTCGCGCTCACCGGCCGGCGGATCGACGCGGCAACCGCGGAGCGAATCGGCGTGGTGCAGTCGGTCGTCACTCGTGAAGCACTGGACGAGACGGCGTACGCGATCGCCCGCGAGATTCGCGACAACGCTCCGCTCGCCGTACAGAGCATCAAGCGCACGATCAACGAGTTCGCCGACAACGGGCTCGCCGACGCGATGCGGTTCGAGGCGATGAGCGCATCGGTGGAGTTCGTGTCCGAGGACATGCCGAAGGGCTACGCCGCGAAGGCTGCGAAGCAGACGCCCGAGTTCGAGGGCAAGTAGCGGTGGCCATCCCCGCTGCGCCAGAAGGCGCGATGCTGCCGGACGGCAGCTTCGCCGGCGAGGTCGTTTTGGTCACCGGTGGCGGGACCGGCCTCGGAAAAGCCGTCGCCGTCGAGTTCGCCCGGCTCGGCGCCTGCGTTGCGATCGCGAGCCGGAGCGAGGAACACCGTGCCGCGGGCGTCGCCGCGATAGAGGCGGTCGGCGGCAAGGGCTTCGCGGTCGAGCTCGACGTCCGCGAACCGGACGCGATCGCCGCGGCGTAC
This sequence comes from Mycobacteriales bacterium, assembly GCA_035550055.1. NCBI lineage: Bacteria > Bacillati > Actinomycetota > Actinomycetes > Mycobacteriales > Mycobacteriales bacterium. Next base: position 24,897 of record DASZRO010000078.1, read on the forward strand.
GACGCGATCGAGGTCGAGCTCGGTGCGGTCACCGTGTTGGTCAACAACGCTGCCGCCAACTTCCCGGTGCCCGCCGCCGAGCTGTCCCCCAACGGCTGGCGCGCGGTCGAACGGATCGTGCTGGACGGCACGTTCTTCTGCTCGCGCGAGCTGCGCGCGCGGCTCGTCACCGCAGGGCGAGGCGGCTCGATCGTCAACATCGTCTCGACCGCCGCAGAGACCGGCGGGCCCGGGATGGTCCATTCGGCTGCCGCCAAGGCCGGCGTCGTCGCGATGACCAAGACGCTCGCCGTCGAGTGGGCGAGCGACGGCATCCGGGTCAACGCGATCGCGCCCGGACTGTTCCCGCACGACGACATGCCGGAGGTGATCCGCGCGGCCCGCGACGAGTCCGTCGACGCGTCGCGACAGCCCGCCGGCCGGGT
>DASZRO010000079.1 GCA_035550055.1 Mycobacteriales bacterium
GCGGTCCTGACGGGATTTGAACCCGCGACCTCCGCCTTGACAGGGCGGCGAGCACTCCAGCTGCTCCACAGGACCTCGACTTGCGGTACCCCCAACGGGATTCGAACCCGTGTTACCGGCGTGAAAGGCCAGCGTCCTAGGCCACTAGACGATGAGGGCGAGAATCCCTCGGCGTCCGCCGTCGGGGACCGTACAAGTGTAGGGGACGATTCGACCGGCGTGTTGGCGGCAGCGGAGGAGCGCCTGATGACAGTGGACGAGGTCCGCTACGAGCGTCGCGGGGCGGCGGCGTTGGTGACGATCGACCGGCAGCATCGACGTAACGCGATCGACGGCGCGACCTCGGACGCGCTGGTGGCCGCGCTCGACTCGTTCGAGGCAGACGATGCCGCCCGCGTCATGGTGCTGACCGGCGCCGGCGAAGCCTTCTGCGCCGGCGCAGACCTGACCGCGATCGAGACGCTCGAACCGCGGCTGCGCCGCGGCGAGGGCCCGCTCGGCTTCACCCGCCGGGTCGCCGCGAAGCCGACCATCGCCGCGATCGACGGGTGGGCGGTGGCCGGCGGGCTGGAGCTCGCCGCCTGGTGTGACATCCGTGTCGCCTCCGGTCGGGCCCGGTTCGGCTGCCTCGAGCGCCGCTTCGGCGTACCGCTGATCGACGGCGGCACGTGGCGGCTGCCCCGCATCGTCGGGTTCGGCCGCGCGATGGAGCTGGTCCTCACCGGTCGTCTGGTCGACGCCGACGAAGCTCTCGCCATCGGTCTCGTGACGGCGGTCGTCGACGATCCGGTCGCGCACTCGCTGGCGATGGCCGAGCAGCTGGCGACGTACCCGCAGGAGACGATGCTGTCCGATCGGCGCTCCATGTACGACGGCTACGGCCACCCGCTCGAGGAGGCGCTGGACATCGAGGCCCGTCACGGCAGCCAGGTGCTGCTGGTCGGCCGTGAAGGAGCGAAGCGGTTCGCCGGCGGTGAGGGCCGCGGCGCGACCGGCGTCTGACGGTCTGCTCCGCGTCCGGCCGCAGGAACCGCCGCCGCGACGTGGAACGTCACCCGGGGGACATGACAGGGGAGGGACTGTGTCGTATCTGAAGTCGCAGCCGTATCTGCCGGCGGAGGGGACGGAGTTCTGCGACTACATGGAACGCGTCATCAACGGGGTCACCGACCTGCAGCGTGAGGGACGCGTGCCAGGCGACGAGGGCGTCGACGGGCTCGTGGCGCTGTGGCGAGTCGTGACCCGGCAGGTCCGTGCCGACATCAACGCCGCCGGACCGGCGTCGACCCGGCAGATCACCACGACGATCCCGATGACGGCTGCGGAGTTCCAGCAGAGCTCGTCGATGTTCGAGACCTTCTACCAGCTGCTGCGGATCCTGGAGATGCGCGGCGCGATCGACCTGCGGCGCAGTGAGGGAGTGACCCGCGTCGTCATGGCCGTCTACAACGGCACGATCATCTGAGGCCTTGCCCGGCTGCTTACGCTCGGAGCATGTGCCGCAGCATCAAGACCCTGCACAACTTCGAGCCACCGGCGACCGCTGAGGAGGCACGCGCCGCCGCGTTGCAGTACGTCCGCAAGCTCAGCGGGACCGCGAAGCCGTTGAAGGAGAACCAGGCGGCCTTCGACCACGCGGTCGAGCACATCACCGCGGTTACGATCGAGCTGCTCTCCTCGCTGACCACGTCGGCGCCGCCGAAGAACCGTGAGGTCGAGGCCGCGAAGGCGCGCGCTCGTGCCGCTCAGCGTTACGCGTCCTGACGCCGGGCGGCGTACCACCGCTTCCTGTGTCTGACCGGGACGCTGCTCAGCTCTCGTCGACGCAGTACTTCCCGTGCAGCGGCTGGTGCGCCGAGGAGTCGCCGACGTTGATCGAGTAGCAGCCCGGCACGACTCGCCATCCGTTCGCTTTGGTGTTCCAGTAGGAGAACGAACGCCGGTCGAGCTGGAGTGTGACGACCTGGTGCTGGCCGGGTTCGAGGGTGACCTTCTGGTAGCCCTTCAGCTGCAGCGGCGGCTCGTGGGCCGCCTTCGGGTCGCCGACGTAGAGCTCCGCGACCTCCGCACCCGACCGGGTGCCGACGTTCGTCACCGTGAACTGTGCCGTCGCGCCGCTTGCGGTCGGGTGAACGCTGAGCTGGGAGAACCGGAACTTGGTGTAGGACAGCCCGAAGCCGAACGGGAACAGCGGCGTGATGTGCTTCGCGTCGTACCAGCGGTAGCCGACGAGCAGGCCCTCGCTGTAGTGCGACTGCGGCACGCCGTGCTTGTCGGGCACACCCGGCCACTGCTTGGCCGACTTGATCGGGTCTTGGCTGACCGACTTCGGGAAGGTGTAGGGCAGCTTGCCGGACGGGTCGACGTCGCCGAAGAGCAGCGCCGCCGCGGCGTTGCCGTCCTGCTCGCCCGGGTACCACATGTCGAGCACCCCTTTGACCTGGTTGAGCCAGGGCATCGCGATCGGACCGCCGGCCTGCACGACCACGATCGTGTTGGGGTTGGCCGCTGCGACCGCCTCGACCAGCTTGTCCTGGTCGGGGCCGACCGCGGGCAGACAGGTCAGCGTGCAGGCGGTGTCGACGGCGCTGAGTGACTTGCGGTCGACGCCTTCGGTCTCGCCGTCGCCGATGAAGACCACCGCGGTCCTGGCCGCCTTCGCGGCGAGGACGGCGTCGGCGATCGTGAGGCCCGGCGCGGGTACCACGAGGTCGCCGTTCGCCTCCGCGCGCAGCGTGATGGCGGACAGTGGGTCCACGACGTCGGGGTTGACGCCGGCGAGCGGCACCTTGGAGCTCCCGCCGCCCTGGTAGTCCAGCTGTGCGCCGACCGGCGTCGCGGGCAGGCCGATGACGGCAAGGCTCTGGTCGGTTCCTTGCAGTGGCAGCGCGCCGTCGGCGTCCTTGAGCAGCACCGCGCCACCCTCCGCCGCTTCGAGCGCGACCGCTTTCTCCTGCGGCGTGTTGACGTCAGCGGTCACGGCCAGCGGCGCGGATGGGGGCGGGTCGTCGAACACGCCGGCCGAGAACAGGCCGTACATGATGCGCTCCACCATCTGGTTCACGGTGGCGATCGAGACCTGGTGGGCGGCGATCGCGGCCTGCATCGCCTTCGGGGCGAAGTAGGTGCCCGCAGTGATGTTCTGCTCCTGGTCGAGGCCGTTGTTGGCCGCCGCGACCGTCGAGTGCGTCCCGCCCCAGTCCGACATCACCCAGCCCTTGAAGCCGAACTCCTTGTCCAGGACGGTCCGCAGCAGGTAGCGGTTCTGGCAGGCGTCGACGTTGTTGACCAGGTTGTAGCTGCACATCACCGAGGCGACGTGCGCCTGCTTCACGGCGGCCTCGAACGCCGGCAGGTCGATCTCCTGCATCGTGCGCACGCTGGCGTCCGAGGAGTCGGTCATCCGGTCGGTCTCCTGGTCGTTGAGCGCGTAGTGCTTGACCGTGGCGGCGACGTGCTGGCTCTGGATGCCCTCGATCTCGGCCGCGCCGGTCTGACCGGCCAGGTAGGGGTCTTCCCCGGCGTACTCGAAGGAGCGTCCGGCGAGCGGGTTGCGGGTGATGTCCACGCCGGGCGCGAGCTGTACGTCGACGCCCTTGTGCCAGGCCTCCCAGCCGAGGGCGGCGCCGACCTTGTACTGCATCGCGGTGTCCCAGCTGGCGGCCTGGGTGATCCCGTCGGGGAACGCGGTCACGAGCAGCTGGACGTCGCCGAGCCCGGCGCCGGCGTCGTTGGACACCTGCTCGGGGATGCACAGGGACGGGATCGCCGGGACGTCGTTGGCGGCGCCGTAGTGGGTGATGTCGCCGCGCCCGTACAGCTCGCTGATCTTCTGCGCGAGGGTCATGCGCGCCACCACCATGTGGGCCCGCCGGCTCGCCGACAGGTGCGGGTTCAGCCACGGGCAGGCCGCGGACGCCGAGCCGGCAGCCGGGGCGGCTGAGGCTCCCGTGGCGGTGGCCAGTCCGATCCCGGAAGCGGCGAGGACGGTGGTGGCGAGAAGGATGCGAAGAGGTCGGGTGTTGCGCTGCACCCAGTGATCTTCGCCGTTCGAGTGCCATTGCCTGCGCGAATCGTGCTCCAGTAGCGTCCTGACCGAGGCGGGGACTCGGCAGGCACGGGAGGGCGCGGTCATGGGACTGCTCGACAAGGTCAAGGGCCAGTTCATCGACATCGTCGAGTTCCTCGACGACAGCCGGGACACGATCGTGTGGCGCTTCCCACGCCAGGGCAACGAGATCAAGATGGGTGCCCAGCTGGTCTGCCGCGAGGGCCAGGCGGCGGTGTTCGAGAACGAAGGCAAGATCGCCGACGTCTTCCAGCCCGGCACCTACACCCTCGAGACCCAGAACATGCCGATCCTGTCCGACCTCAAGGGCTGGAAGTACGGCTTCAACTCCCCGTTCAAGGCCGAGGTCTACTTCGTCGGGACCCGGCTCTACACGGACATGAAGTGGGGGACGCAGGAGCCAGTCACCATCCGCGACGCCGAGTTCGGCATGGTGCGGTTGCGTGCGTTCGGCACGTTCGCGCTCCAGGTCACCGACCCGGCGGCGTTGCTGCGCCAGCTCGTCGGGACCGACCCGAACTTCACCACCGAAGAGGTGCAGGACTTCCTGCGCGAGAAGATGGTCAGCGAGGTCGGTACGGCGCTGGCGACCTCCGGCGTACCGATGCTGGACCTCGCCGCAAACCAGCAGAAGATCTCCGAGACGCTCGCCGGAACCCTGACGACCGCCTTCGCCGACATGGGCGTGTCGATCCCGAAGTTCATCATCCAGAACATCTCTTTGCCGCCAGAGGTCTCGGCGATGCTGGACAAGCGCACCGAGATGGGGGTGCTCGGCAACCTCGACCAGTTCACGAAGTTCCAGGCGGCCAGCGCCATCACCGAGGCGGCGCAGAACCCGGGCGGTGTCGCGGGCGCCGGTGTCGGGCTCGGCGCGGGCCTGGCGATGGGCCAGCAGATGGCTGCCGCGATGCAGCCGCAGACCACCACGTCAGCCGCCGCCGGATCCGCGCCGCCGCCGCTGCCGACCGCGGCTGGTTTCTACATCGGGGTGAACGGCCAGCAGGTCGGCCCGTTCGCGGTCGGCGACCTCCCGGCGCAGGTGGCCAGTGGGCAGCTGACTCCGGACACCCTGGTGTGGCGGCAGGGCATGGCCGCGTGGGCGCGCGCGGCCGATGTGCCCGAGGTCAACTCGGCCTTCGGGGCAGCGCCGCCGCCGCTGCCACCGGAGACACCGCCGGCACCTCCCGCCCCGCCGTCGGCCTGATCCGGCGAACCGGCGGCTCGTGATGACGACGCCTCCTCAGGACCCGTCCTTCCAAGGCAGCAGCTGGGGCTCGTCCCCTGAGCAGCCGTACTTCGCCGGCAGTGCGAGTGCCCCGCCGCCCGTGCCACCGCCGGCTGCACCGCCGATGCCACCGCCGGCCGTGCCGGGCCAGCCGACCGCGGCCGCGCCGCCCGCACCACCGGCGGCGCCCGCGCCGCCCGCGCCGCCCACACCTCCTGCACCGACGGGTGAGGACGGCACCACGGCGTTGCTGTCCGTCGCGTGCAAGTCCTGCGGATCGCAGATGAAGTACGCCCCCGGCACCACGAGCCTGAAGTGCCCGGCGTGCGGCGCCGTACAGGCGATCGAGGCGACCCGCCAGGTCGAGGAGCACTCCTACGACGCGTGGGCGGCGGTCCCGGAGAAGCGGGTCGCGACGATCGGGAAGGTCGTCGTGAAGTGCCAGGGCTGTGGGGCGACGACGGAGACCGACCAGCTCGCCGGCGCCTGCCAGTTCTGCGGCGGCGCGCTGCTGCCGGTCACCGAGCCCGAGGGGCTGATCGCGCCCGAGGCGTTGCTGCCCTTCGCGGTCGCCAAGAAGGGCGCCAACGAGGCGTTCGGCAAGTGGGTGAAGTCGCGCTGGTTCGCTCCGAACGCGCTGAAGAAGGTCGGCTCGACGGAGGCGCTCAAGGGCACCTACGTCCCGCACTGGACCTACGACGCGGCGACGCAGACGCACTACACCGGCGAGCGCGGCGAGGCGTACTACGTGACGGTCGGCTCCGGGAAGGAACGCCACGAGGAGCGCCGCGTCAACTGGTATCCGGCGTCGGGAAACGTCTCTCGCAACTTCGACGACGTCGTCGTACCGGCCAGCGGCATCCTGCCTGCCGCGAAGCTGGACAAGATGGGCCCGTGGACGACGTCTCAGGCGTTGCCGTTCGACCCGCAGTACCTCGCGGGTTACACCGCGGTCCGGTACGACGTCGATCCTGACACCGGCCTCGTCGCCGCCAAGGGCAAGATGGAGCACGTCATCCGGGGTGACTGCTGCGCCGACATCGGCGGCGACGAGCAGCGGGTGACTTCCATGCAGGTGCAGTACTCGGCGCTGATGTTCAAGCTGATGCTGCTGCCG